>JBEKHQ010000519.1:0-3604 GCA_050012195.1 Bryobacteraceae bacterium
TCGCCGCGTTCGTCTTGATGATCGGCTTGGGAGCCGCGGGCATGTACTCACATCCCTACGCGCTGGTCTCCTTCGGGTTGTGCATGTTTGTGGCGTCGACGATTTTTTCGGAGTTCTTTAAAGGCACTGCCGCCATCCGATCCAAAAGCGGGGTCGGTTGGATTCCTTCCGCTATCGAACTGACGCATCGCAACACTCGGCGCTACGGCGGCTACCTGGTTCACATGGGCATAGTGTTCATGTTTATCGGATACACGGGCGCGGCCTTCAATCAGGATGTCACCAAGGAAGTGACTCCGGGACAAAACTTCGCGTTGGGTCATTACACGCTACGGGTGACCGACATGCAGCAGGGCGACAACAGCAACTACGCATCGCAAAAGCTTCTGATCGAAGTCTTCCGCGGCTCGCAATCGCTGGGAACGATGGAGCCCGAACGCCGCTTGTACAAATCCAGCCAACAGCCGACGTCTGAAGTTTCCATTCGCAGGCGGCTGAACGAAGATCTGTACGTCAACTTCGCCGGGCTCTCGACGGACAATCAGCGCGCTGTCGTGCAGGCCTACATCTTTCCGCTGGTCTCCTGGATCTGGATCGGATTCTGGATACTGGCGTTCGGAACCGTGGTGTGCCTGGTTCCGAGCAAGGTGCGGCTCTCGTACGCTCGCACGCAAGTACTTGGAGTAACGCAAAAGCATGCGCCGGTTTCGAAATAGTCTGTTCGCGCTGGCTCTGGCCGGCGCGGCGTGTTTCGCTCAGTCGGCCGAGGATCTCGAGAGCCCGGCCGTCAATCGAGTGGCGGAAAAGCTGCTTTGTCCGTGCGGATGCAAAACAAGCATGACCTGCCGTATGGATCCGTATCCTTGCCAAACCTGCTGGGAGAACAAAAAGAAAATTCTCAAGATGCAGAGCGCAGGCCTGTCCGACCAAGCGATTCTGGATCAGTTCGCGCAGGAGATGGGACCGGCCGTGGTAGCGATTCACCCAGGCATCCTGGGTTCGATTTCGTTCTACGCAGCCGCCGTGCTCGGTCTGATTCTCGTGGTCTGGGTGATCCGCTCCTATAGCCGAAAGCCGGCTCCCGCAGCCGCGGGCGCTCTGGAGAATAAAGTGCTGGAGCGTTACCACGAAGAGATCGAAAAGGAAGTCGACAAACTGGAGTGATGGTCATGACGGTTGCAGTGATTCTGGCGTTGGGAACGATCGTATTTACGCTGTTCGTGCGCGGCAAGGACGTGCCGGAGCCCGCGCCTATCTCCCCCGTGGCGCATCTCGAGGAACGCAAGAGCCAGATCTACGAAAATCTTCGCGATCTCCAGTTCGAGTTTCGCCTCGGCAAGTTGTCCGACGCCGATTATCAAAAAACCAAGCTGGACCTGCAGCGCGAACTGGCCAAGGTCCTGGCGGAAATTGAAGCCGTCCAGCCAGCTCAAGCCAAAGCCGCTGCAGCGCCGCCCGCTCCCGTCAAAGCAACGCCAGATGGCACGCATTGCCCGCACTGCGACGCAACCTTCGCGCAGCCGATGAAATTCTGCGGACACTGTGGAAAGGCCATGGCATGAAACGCGCAGCCTTGCTGATCTGGATGGGTCTCGCGCCTGCCTTCGCGGCGGTGGACGGAGTGGTCGTCAACGGCACCACCGGCCAGCCGCAACCCAATGCCATCGCGTCTCTGGTGCAGCCGGGACAAGGCGGGATGCAGACTGTAGCCAGCGTCAAAACCGACGCCGAAGGCAAGTTCCGAATCGCGAAAGACGCGCCGGGTCAGGGTCCGCAACTCGTCCAGGTTTTTTATCAGGGCGTCCTGTACACCAAGCCGATCCTGCCCGGTTCGCCGTCGAGCGGCATCGAAGTGGATGTTTTCGATTCGACCAATAAGCCCGACACCGCGCGAGTGAGCCAGCACTTCATCGTGCTGCAGCCCACGGCCACGGACCTGAACGTGAGCGAGGGCATCCTTTATCAAGGCGACCCCAAACATACCTTCAGCGATCCGGTGAACGGCAGCTTTCGCTTCTATCTGCCTCCTGAAGCAAAGGGTCAAGTGGGCGTGACCATCAACTCCACCGGTGGAATGCCCATCCAGCGTCCCGCCGAAAAAACCAAGCAGCCCAATATCTATAAAATCGATTATCCCATCAAGCCCGGCGAGACGCGTTTCGATCTCAGCTACACGCTTCCCGGGGCCAGCCCCATGGTGTATTCGGGCCGGATTCTCCACTCGGAAGGCGCTTCCAATTTAGTGGTTCCCAACGGCGTCACGGTGACCGGCAACGAGATCGAATTGGTGGGGCAAGAGCCCAAAACGCAAGCCAGCATTTACAAAATCAAGGATGCGAGTTTCAAAGTCGAGGTGCAGGGGACCGGATCTCTCGCCGGGGCGGAAGCGTCGCAAAGCGACGACAACAACGGTCAGCCGACCATCCAAGAAGTGAAGCCGCGCATCTACGAACGCCTCTACTGGATTCTCGGCATGGCGTTCGCAATCCTCGGTCTCGGTTCCGTCTTGTTGTATCGAAGCACTCCTGTCCGCCAATAGCGCGCTTTTGCAGCTCACATCGGACCCCTCTGCGTTAGACTATATTGGTACTGTCTCAGATCCTGGAGGGGAATCCGATGAAACCAAAGCCTGTCTCTTTGAAACTCGCGAAAGCCCTTGTCGTCGTGGCATTCATACTTCCCGTTTCCGCTCTGGCGGACATCACCAACGCCAACGCGACTCTGTCGGTCGGTCAAACTTTAAGCCTGGACACCGGGGCGATCTCCAGTTCCGGGGCCGGCGACATCACGTTCACCGGGACCAGCATCACCTTTGTAGGCAGTGCCGCGGGTGGAGTCATCCCCGGCACCGCCGGGCAGAAGGGATATAGCGCGATAACCCTGGTGATTTTGCAGGACTTGGCGGGCGATGCGTCCGCATCGCCGATCGCCGTGAGCTCGCTCAGCGCGGGGAACACGTTAGGGTCAATCATCGGTATGGGCACCAACGGTGGAAATGCGGCGAAGCTGCTGGTTACGGCCTTGAGCGCCAACTCCATCGGCTTTGAATACACGACTTTCGGAACAACCGGCGGTGGCGGCGGTGGAGGGCAAAACGGTCCCACCATCACCGGCGTGGTGAACAACTACAGTTTTGTCCCGGCCGGGTTCCCCAACTCCGGCGTAGCGCCCAGCTCGATCTTTACGATTTTCGGCACGGGCATGGCCGCCGCCTCGAACCCTCAAACCTTGAATACCAGCGCGGCGCCGGGCATCCCGACGACCTTTAACGGGACCAGCGTCTCGGTTACCGTGGGTGCGACAACGCTTCCGGTGGGATTGTACTACGCGCTCCCGGTGCAGATCGCGGGCGTGCTCCCGCACGCTACGCCCACCGGCGCCGGAACCATCACGGTCACCTATAACGGAACCGCCAGCAACCAATTTGCGATTCAAGTGATCCCGAGCGGCGTCGGATTGGACACTTACTTTGGGAGCGGAAACGGTTTGATCACCATGACCGATGCCCACACCGCGGTCCTGCACGATTACACAAATTCCGCGGCTACCGGAGAGAAAGTAACGCTGTGGGGCACCGGTCTCGGATCCGATCCCTCCGACAGCG
>JBEKHQ010000520.1:0-5379 GCA_050012195.1 Bryobacteraceae bacterium
TTCCTCAGCTTTCGCTATGCGCGACCACCGTTTAGGCGACGTGATTGACGACCACTGCATCAAGTGCCGACGCATCACCAACCATGCCATCGTTTCGCTCCTCGGTAGCGCGCCGGCCAAGGTTCGCTGCCGGACCTGCTATCACGACCACGATTATCGGCACGAGATAGCACCGCCCTCTAAGAAGGAATTGAAGAAGCAAGAGCTTTTCAAGGAAGTGCTGTCGGCGGTGAATCCCGCGGCCGCCGTCTCCGAGCCGGAACCGGAGCCCGAGGTTCAAGCCAAGCCCGCTAAGGCCGTCAAGGCCCGTACCAAGAAAGCATGAGTCCGGCCTGGGACGCCCAGCGATATCAAGGGCGGCATTCCTATGTGTGGCAATTCGGCGAGAGCCTGATCGAGCTGCTTCAGCCGCGCGCGGGCGAACGAATCCTGGATATCGGATGCGGCACCGGGCAGTTAACTGCCGAGATCGCGCGCTCGGGCGCGCATGTGACCGGACTCGACAGCTCGCCCGACATGATCGACCAGGCGCGCCGCAACTATCCAGGCATCCCGTTTGTGCTCGCCGACGCAGCCAGCTTCAGCTTCGCCGAACCTTTCGACGCCGTGTTCTCCAATGCCGCCCTGCACTGGGTGCGAGATCATAACGCGGCCGTGGGCGCCATCGCGCGAGCACTGCGGCCCAGCGGACGATTGGTGGCCGAATTCGGCGGCCAGGGCAACATCGCGTCCGTGCTGGCGGCGCTGCGCGCTACTCTCGGCGAAACCTGCGACCGGCGGAATCCTTGGAATTATCCGAGCGACGCCGAATTCAATTTGCTGCTCGAGCGCCACGGCTTCGAAGTGCTTCAATCCAATTTGTTCGATCGGCCGACGCCGCTCGAAGGCGAGAACGGGATGGAGGATTGGCTCCAAATGTTCTGCGGGAGTTTCCTCGACGATCTTTCGACCGATATCCGGCGAGAGAAGATCAGCGAACTGGTGGCGCGCCTCGGCCCCACGCAATACCAAGCCGGCGTTTGGACCCTCGACTACCGCCGCTTGCGCGTGCTGGCGGCGAAGGCTCGCTGATCACTCCTTCTTCAGATCGTCCTTCAGGTCTTGAACCACGCGATCCTGCTCGCCGTTCGTCAAATCCCGCTGAAGGCGCCGCAACGCTATTCCGACGATGTCGCGATGGTGCAGCTTGGCGCCTACTCCCTCGCTCTGGCTCAAGCGTAACCACAGATCGTGCAACCGGTCGACATCCTCGGGCCACAGGCGCGGCGGATGCGGTCCGAGATTGACAAAAACGGAGGGCCGATCGGGGCTGATGATTTCGAGCGAGAAGGCGTGACGCGGCTCCGGAAGATTCTCCCACGCCAAACCGATACTGCGGGCCAGATCCTCCGACGTCATGCGCTCCGAGACGCCCGTCACCAGCCGCGACGCCTTGAGTCGCGCCGCCGATTGCACCATGGCATCGAAAGGATTGACGGCCGGCACCACCAGCAGTTCCACCGGCTTGCCTTCCTTCTCGGCGATCTCCACCACGTGACTGAACAGCTCGCGTTCGTAATCGCTGAAGATCTGATCCTCGGCGAGATCGTATTCCCCCGCCCCGGCCGAGATCGTGCGCACCGTCATCACCACAATGTCGTGACGCCGCAAGTTGGTCTTTTGGAGCATCTTTCTCAGGTGCTCCATGTGACGGTAATCCCGCACCGCCACCAGGACGGAACCCGGCCGCGCGTGTAAAGACGTCGTATCCACCTGGGGTTGATGTTGCAGATTGAATTCTTCGAGCGGCTTCTTCTCCAAATGCTGGGCCTTCCGCTTGCGGGCGTTGACGCGCTCGGAGATCGTAAAGACGACGAACACAACCATGGTGAACGACACGCCGTAGATGGTGGCGATTTGTTTCGAAAATAGGTTCGCCACCGCGACGAAACCGAGCACCAGCGTGGTGAACCCGAGCCCGATGGGAATCTCCACGCGAGCGATCCGGATGTTGAACGGAAATTTGTATTCCTGATCGTGCCGCTGGTATCGGAGCACCAGCACTCCCAGCGATTTCAAAAAGAAACTCCACACCACGCCGAAAGCGTACGCTTCGCCCAGCAGATAAACATCGCCGCGGCTGGCAACGATGGTGGCAAGCTGCAGAAACGTGATCATGTTGATGATGCGGTACGTGGTTCCGAAGCGTTTTTGCGGTTTTCGGAACCAATCCAGCAGCACGCCATCCTCGGCCACGCGATTCAGGACTCCGTTGGCGCCGATCATCGACGTGTTCACCGCGCCCGAGAGAATCAGGACGCCCACGATCACGACGAAGATGTGGAAGGCCAGCCGCACCAGCTCCGGCCCGGCCAGGCGCATCGCCAACCCGCCCAGCAAATTGTCCGAATAGAGGTTGCGGATGTCCGCCGGACTGATGAGCATGCCGGCGAACACCGTGATCACGCCGGTGCACACCACCGCGTACCAGCACACGATGTTGGCGGTGATGCGCAGGTTCTTCATCTTCGGATAAGCGATCTCGCGATAGACCTGCGCCAGCGTCTCGAACCCGCTCATCGAAAGCAGCGAGTGCCCGAAAGCGATGACCAGCGCGACAATCGGGATGGCCGGCCAAATGGTTCCCTTGAACCATCCCAAGGATTCCTGGGAGAAGCGCAGATTGCGCGGCAGCGGCGCCGGAGGGAACGTCACATGGCCCCGCAAAACGATAGTCAGCGGACACCAGATCAGCAGCGCCACCACCATCACCGTCGTAATCTGCATGATCCGCAGCGCCTTGCCGCTGGATTCGTGGATGCCCTTGATATTCATCCACCAGAAATATCCGGTCACCATCACCGCGAAGAACGCGGCGAAATAGTTGATGTTGAAATCGAGTTGCTGCCCGAGCATCTTGGAGATCTCGGCCAGCAAGTGGCCCAGATACTGGCCGGCGCTCACCACGCTGATCGGTCCGGTGAGAATGTAATCGAAAACCAGCGAGGAGACCGACAGCCGCGCCACGAACGGACCCATGCTGTCTTTCACCACGATGTACACGCCGCCGCGAACGAACATGCTGCAGCTTTCCATGTACACGGACCGCACGGCGAAGCTGAATAGCATCACCGCCAGCACGAACCACGGGGCCGCCGGACCCACCGCCGTTTCCGCGATCCCGCCCGCGTAGAAGGCGGACGAGGCCAGATCGGAGAGGACAATCGAGGCTCCACGCCAGAAACTGATGAAGGACAGCGCCACCGTGGTCGCCACCACGACCTTGGCGGTGGTCGTGGTGGGCCGGCTAGCTTCGGAAGACATCGCGGGGCATGAGAGCCGTCCTTATATTCTACTGAGAAGCGCCCGGGGCGCGGCTCGCAGCTTCTATCCTACGATGGATTGTGTGGGCCGTAATCAAGCCATCGCCATTGCAGCCGAGCTTCGATCGAAGGGCTTCGAAGCCTGGCTGGTGGGCGGATGCGTACGCGATCTGGTGCTGGGGCGCGAACCCAAGGACTACGATATTTCCACCGACGCTACGCCCGCTCGATTGCTCGAGATCTTCCCTCGCGCCCAGTTGGTAGGGGCGCAGTTCGGTGTCGTCTTGGTGGATGGCGTGCTGCTCCTCGATCCGGCGTATTTGCGGCTGCCTTCGGTCCCCGTCTCCCGGATTGTCGACTACGTCGGCGGCCTCGGCGATCTGGAGCGCCGTCTGATCCGCGCCATTGGCGATCCGGAACAGCGTTTCGAGGAAGACCACCTGCGCATGCTGCGCGCCATTCGTTTTGCCGCGCGCTTCGGGTTTGAGATCGAAGCCGGCACTTGGGCCGCCATCCAAAAACTGCACGCGCGAATTCTGCGGGTCTCGCCCGAAAGGATTCGCGACGAACTGACGCGCATCCTCACCGAAGGAGCGCCCCGCCGCGGATTCGAGCTGCTGGACGCATCCGGATTGTTGGCCGACATATTGCCCGAGATAACGGCTATGCGCGGCGTCGAGCAGCCGCCCGAGTTCCATCCGGAGGGCGACGTGTGGACTCATACGCTCTTGATGCTGGAAGGGCTTGAATCGCCCTCGCCGGAGCTCGCCTGGGGAGTTCTGTTCCACGATGTCGGCAAGCCCGGAACTTTTCGCGTCGCCGACAGAATCCGCTTCGACGGGCACGTCGAACTGGGCGAACAGATTGCCCGCGAGATCCTCACCCGGCTGCGTTTTTCGAATGCGGTCATCGAGCAAGTGGTGGCGCTGGTTGCCAACCACATGCGTTTTTCGCACGTCCATCAGATGCGCGAGAGCACGCTCAAGCGCATGCTGCGTCTGGAAAAGTTCGAGGAGCACCTGGAGCTGCACCGTCTGGACTGCGCGTCGAGCCATGGCAATTTCGATAACTATGCGTTCGCGAAGGCGAAGTTCGAGGAGTCGCCGGCGGAGGTGCTGCACCCTCCGCGCCTGCTCACCGGCGAGGATCTGATCGAGCATGGCTACCGTCCGGGGCCGGATTTCAAGCGCATGCTGGAAGCGGTGGAGGACGCCCAACTCGAGGCCCGAATCCAGACGAAAGAGGAGGCGCTCGCGCTGGTCCGCGCTGTGTTTGGACCGGCGCCCTGATGAAATGCCATAGTGATAGGGAATGAGCACCAAGCGAGAACCGCCGCCCGACCTGAACACTCTGCCGGATCGCCGGCGCTTCCTTCCGACGGCAGATCAGTGGGAGGCCTTCCAAGCTGCTCTAGCCGCCGCCCCGAGGCCGGTTCCGCGCCTTGCCAAACTGCTCAAGGAACCGAAAAGGCGCACTCTCGATGCGGTTCGCGGGACATGGGTTCGGGGTCAGTATCTTGCAGGGCAGCCCGATACGACATCGTCAGAGAGAGCGCGAAACTCGGGTTTCGCCGAACGAACACGGGAGACGGCTTAGAACTATCTGTAGCGGCTTCTGGTTTACTCTCTCACCCCAAACAACGCTCGACTAGGAATCGTACCATACATTCATGAAAAGCCTTCCTAGAGTTGGGGTAAGAGGGCTCTTGCTGGGGCTGCTTGTCAGCCTTGCGCCGTTTCAACATATCGAAGGTCAAAGGAGCCGGACCGGCACAGTGACGGCGGAGCAATCCCCGTGGCTGGATGCCGCGAAGCAGGCCGAGGTGAACCGCATCTTCGCCCAATACGCAAAGAAGGATTCTCCGGGCTATGTGCTGGGCCTCATAAAGGACGGCGAGCTTGTTTTCGCCAAGGGATATGGACAGGCCAATCTGGACGACAACGTGGCGATAACGCCTCAAACGGCCTTTCATCTCGCATCTCTTTCCAAACAGTTCACGGCAGCTGCTATCGCCCTCTTGATTCTTGAGGGCAAATTGTCTCTCGTTGATCCCGTGTCAAAGTACGTTCCCGAAGAC
>JBEKHQ010000521.1:0-3588 GCA_050012195.1 Bryobacteraceae bacterium
CGAAACCGGGGAGCACGAACTGCTCGCTAAAACCGCCAATATGGAGACCATCGTCTCCCAGTTGCAGCCGCTGATCACCTCCGAAAAGGAGAAGAAATATCTCGCCACGGTGCGGGCAGGCATCAATGATTATGTGTCGCTCTTCCGCCAATACTCGGACCTCACGAGCCGCAACCAATTTGACCAAGCTCACGGCATCATGCGGGATCAGCTGTTCCCCCTGGTGGAGAAAATTGATCAAGTTCTCAACCAATTGCACGACGAAGGCCGGAAGGGGCTCATTCAGTCCGAGGAGCAGGCTCGCGGGACCGTGTCCCGGAGTCGATGGATCATGTTTTTCTTGATTGGTGTGAGTTTGCTGGTCACAACCGGCGTGCTCTTGCTGACGCGCCGGAGCACCCTCCGCCTACGCCGATTGGCCGCGGAGCTGTCCGATGGCGCCCGGCAAGTGACGGCCGCCGCCGGCCAGGTTTCTTCCTCCAGCCAATCATTGGCTCAGGGCGCGTCCGAGCAGGCAGCTTCATTGGAAGAGACTTCCGCCTCGGGCGAGGAGATCCAGTCCATGGCCCGCAAGAACAGCGAAAACTCCCGAGAGGCAGCCGAACTGGTGAACGGGTCGCAACAGAAATTTGTCCAAACCAATCACTCGCTGGACCAGATGGTACTGGCCATGAGCGAAATCAATACGCACAGCGACAAGATTTTCAAGATCATCAAGGTCATTGACGAGATCGCTTTCCAGACCAACATCCTGGCGTTGAACGCGGCGGTGGAAGCGGCCCGGGCAGGCGAAGCCGGCATGGGTTTCGCAGTGGTTGCCGACGAAGTGCGCAACCTGGCGCAGCGCAGCGCCCAGGCGGCCAAGGATACGGCTCCGCTGATCGAGGGGTCGATTGCCAAATCCAACGACGGCAAGGTGAAGGTGAACCAGGTGACCACAGCGATTCGGGCCATTATGGAGGAATCGCTGAAAGTGAAGACGCTAGTGGACGAGGTGAACCTGGGCAGCCAAGAACAGGCCGGCGGTGTAGAGCAAATCAGCCAAGCTATCGCGCAAATGTCACAGGTGACGCAGAGTACCGCGGCGGGCGCCGAAGAGAGTGCCTCCGCGGCCGAGGAGCTGAACGCGCAGTCGGAGGCCTTGAGGGACATCGTGGCGCGGCTGACAGCCATCGTGGGCGGCGGCGAGGCGACCCGTGGTCATGCTCGTGCTGGCCTAGCGGATCCGCTGCTGGCAGAATGATCCGTATTAGGGGTGAAAGGTCCCCTGCGGCGTCAACCATTCGGGGGTTTTTCTTCCGAACACGTTCTCCAGTTCGTCGGACAAAGCCAGCACCGGATTGCCCGAACCCTCGAACGCTTCGCGGACTTTATTCGCCTCGCCGTTCCGCTCTCCCTGGACGCGGTCGAGCATCGAGCTCGCTTCCAGATACCATTCCACCGGGCTCTGCCACTCGAGAGTGGAAGTGTTGATGAATTCGACGAAGGCCGCCAAGGCTACGTCGCGATCCGACCCGTCGGGAATCAGATCGATCAAGTTCACGAACACCTGACACTTCTGGTGAAAGTAATCGGCCTCCGACTTTTCCTGCGCAGGCCCCCAATTAGCAAGCTCGTTCAAGTAGTCGGCAAGTTGTCCGCGCCATTCCGGCGTCGAGCGATCGGCGTCGCTCAACGGTTGCTTGTCGCTGGTAAACCGCAGTTTCCTGCCATCTTGGAGAAGCTGCTGTGCCTGCGGCGATTGCCAGTACAGATCCAATTTGGGAGTCGATCCGGATTTCAGCCCTACCGCATCATCCGGGCAACCGGCGCCCTTGTTCTTATCGAAGAAGACTTGGAGCTGCGCCGGCGCGTGATCGCGATCGGCGAGCAGGGCAGAGAACGAACGGCCATCCGGCCGCGTGTTCTCGACCAGGCCGTTGAACCTGATCCAGAGGGCCTCGCGCTGAGCGGGCGTCACATTGACGGTCCGGATCAGGTCCGCCAAGGGAGGAAACTGGAGCGGCGAGGCCGCTTGGGCAAGGTAGCCGAGCAAAAAGTTGACGTGGTCCTGTTTGGTTCGTTCTTTTTCGCTGAACCCGAGGCTTACCATCGCGCCCAAGGCTTGATAGAAATTCGAAAGGTCGTAAACCAGAGCGTCATCGCAACTGAGCGGTGCGACCGAGGGCGGAGGGATTTCGCCGAAAAGCTCGCGCGCCTTGGGAACGTCGATGGCCAGCATGTCCGTCGCGGCCCGGCTTTCGAGCGATAGCGCGTCCAGTTGCAAGCCGTAAGCGCGGCCCAGGAAGCTCGACCGCGAGTCCTGCGGAATACCGGGAAGAGCGCGCATGCGCGCGGGTAAGGTGGCCACTTCGGCGAGACGAAAAGCGTCTTCCGTCAAGCGGCGTTTGGAATCGCGATCCGCGAGTTGGTTGGATTCCACGATGCGCAGCAACGCGTCCGAGGCGAACTCGGGCGGCACGGCGTGAGACAACTCGACGATGGACTGGTAAGGTTCAGGCAACTTCGCCGGCTGAGCCCAGGCCAGCGCGGCGGCGACGAAGAGAACGGTGGTCAATCGCATGGTCAGAAGTTCACGATGGAGGCGAAGGAAACCGGGTCGAGGCTGGCGCCGCCCACCAGCGTTCCGTCGATTTCCGGCTCGGCCATCAATCCGCGAATGTTGTCGGGCTTGACGCTGCCGCCGTATAGAATCCGGCAGGCTTCCGCGGCTGCGTCCCCGAACTTCTTGCGCGCTTGATTTCGAATGAAGCGGTGGGCATCGGCCGCGATTTCCGGCGTCGCCACTTTGCCGGTGCCGATGGCCCAGAGCGGCTCATAGGCAATTACGACGCGCTCGAAGTCCTCTGCGGTCAGCTTCCCCAAGCCGACCAGAAACTGAGTGTCGAGAACGCTTTCGGTGGCGCCGGATTGCCGCTGATCCAGGCTCTCGCCTATGCAGTAGATGGGTGTTAGCCCGGCCTGGAGCGCCGCTGGAATTTTCTTGGCAGCGCTCTCGTTGGTTTCGCCGAAAAATTGCCGGCGTTCGCTGTGCGCGATCAGCACCCAACGGCAGCCGACGGATCGCAGCATGGGTCCTGAAATCTCTCCGGTAAAAGCGCCTTCGTTGGCCCAGCACATATTTTGTCCGCCGATTTCGATGGCAGCGCCGCCGGCCGCGTCAATAGCCGCATTCAAATCGACGAAAGGCGGACAAATCACGATTTCGCAATGGGTGGAGCCGGCGGTCAACGGCCGGAATGTTTCGAAGAATGCGCAAGTCTCGACGGGTGTCTTGAACATCTTCCAGTTGCCTGCCATGATGGGTCGTCGCATTTAGGTAAGTGCCTTGAGAAAACTGGTTCCTTCGGAAATAGCGGCGCCGAAATTGTCCGCCACGGTTTGACCGATGTCCGACAGCGTATCCCGCAGGCCCAAATCGACGCCCGCGGCGCTGCTCGGACGGTACGCTAACAGTGGAACATATTCGCGGCTGTGATCGGTGGAGGGCGTGGTGGGGTCGCAACCGTGGTCGGCCGTTAGGATCAACAGGTCGTCCGCGGAGAGCTTGGCGCGAAGCGACGGCAGCCACGCGTCAAATTCCTCGAG
>JBEKHQ010000522.1:0-3585 GCA_050012195.1 Bryobacteraceae bacterium
GAAAGAAGAAGACTAGCCAGTGCTTCCCTTCCGACCGTCCACCAGTTGCCGGGCGGGACCTCCTGATCGGAAAGCCTGCTTTCCAGAGCTTCGATCACGCGAGAATCCGCACCACCTCCCTTGTCAATGCGCCATTGTGCGATACCGCCAAGCGCGAAGACGGCCCAGAATCGTATCATGACATCGGGCTCGCCAAGAACCGAAATCAGAGGCGGAATAGCCTGGGCACAATGCGAATACGCGAGCGATTCGGCAGCCTCCTCGCGAACCGGTTGTGGTTGGGACTTGTCCAGTAGCGCCCGAATCAGCGCCTTCGCGGCGCGTTTGCTCGGCGGCCAAATCCAACCGAGGGCTCTTGCCGCAGCGTGGCGGCGGTCCGGATTCGCATCGTAAAGCGCATCAACGAGCCGAGGAACGGCGGAATGATCCCCGCCGTGTTCGATCATCAGAGCCGTTTCCCACAATTCAATCTTGTCGGATTGCGCAAAGAACAGGTCGAGTAAACTAGCGACCGCGTCATGGGCATCGGCTAACGCCAACTCCTTTGTGGCGGTTCCTCTCGCATACCACCCAGCGCTGAGATCGAGCACCACTTTGCGTAGCGCCGAGCAGATCGGAATCCCGGACCGTTCGTATTTGTTCAGAGCAGAGATGAGGTCGGGCTGTCTGTGCCGTATAGACCGAAGCCGTTTTCGAATTTTTCGTTCGACTCTATTTCGCAAGTCACTTCACGGTTGCGAGAAAAGCGCGCATTTCACGCAACACGTCCGCCTGGTTCGAAATGAAGACGTAGTGATTCGCGTTTGGCAAACGGACCACGCGGGCGCCCGGCACGGTCTTCTCAAACGCCGTGGCCTGTCTCTCCGTCAAGCCGTCGAACGATTGGAATGCCGCGCGCGCAGCCGGATCCTTGGTGAGCCACGGCCCCAGGTCCTTCGGGACCGCATAGATAGCAAGCGCGGAGGCGCGGATGTCGGTGAACTTCTTTACCCCCGCAAGAATGGCCGGCGAAACGGTTGGAGGCGTGCGCGGCTTTCCAACATTACCGTCGGGGAGGGAATCAAAGGAATCACGAAGCTCCGCTTCCGGAAATCGAATGCCGTTCATCCGCTGGTCCCAGGCTTGAAAAGCGGCGAAGCTCGCCCGATCGGCCGCGCTCGGCTCCGGAGGCTGGGGCACTTTCTTTTGGAGCTCCAGCAGTTGATCCATGGTCATCCCCTTACCGTTGTCGAAGGCGTACGCGTATCCGGCGTCGAGATAGACCAGCGCCGCTACACGCTCGGGATGGCGGGAACCGATGGAGCTCAGCTCCTCACCGGCGAGTGAGTGTCCCACCAGCACGGGTCGAGTGAGTTTGAGCGAGTCGAGCACCGCAAGTACGTCGTCACCCAACCGATCGGCGTCGTATCCGGAAGCGGGCGTGCTGGATGCGCCGAATCCGCGCCGTGTAATGCCGTAGACGTGGTAGCCGGCGGTAAGCTTGGGCGCGAAATCGTCGAAAACGTGAGCCGTGTTCCCGAGTCCCGCCAAGAAAATCATAGGCCGGCCGGAACCGCCCCAATCGAGCACTTCGAGCCTGACGTCGCGATCCACGGTTACGAATTGGACGCTGTGTGAAGAAGGGTCGCGCCAGACCGCCGAATCCTGCGCGCGGAGGGGGATGACGACGCAAATGACCGGCAGAACGACGGCGCCTAGCCAAGTGCGAGGGAGCATGGAACCGTCAGTATAACCAATCGCCGCCGCACTCAGCGTCGCGGAACTCGATACAGAACGCCGCGCAGTGGGGTACTGGGCCGGCGCGGGCGCGAGTCCCATACGGAGACAAAACGCCTTAGACAACGTGTCTCTTCCAAGAGGGACATTGTGTCCCTTTGCGTTGATTGTGGCTACCTCATCAGGCTTTGAATCAATGAGATACAACCTTGTGACGTTCGGTGTGCGGCGTGCTTTCTTCGGGCATCGAGGATCAACTGCCATGAAACTACGACTACGTTATGCGGCGACACTGATGGTTCTGAGCTGCTCGGTGTTCGCCCAACAGCCGCGGTTTCAGCTGGGGGGGGCAGTCACTAATTCGGGAGCGGGCACGGCTGACGTTATCGTTCGTTTCCGGCAAAGCCCGGATCAAGCTGGACTCAAAAGATTCGTCGCGAGAGGCGCACAGCAGAAGCGCGATCTCAAGTTGATCGGGGCATCGGTTTTCACGGTGAACGTGAAAGATTTGGATCTATTGGCGTCGGATCCGGAAGTTGAGCTGATTGCGCCGGACTATCGGTTGCGGTCCACCGGATTCAGCGGCGCTCCGGACTACGGTTGGATGACGGCGCTGCGGCTGCCGACACCGAGCTCCTCTTTGGCATGGAACGGAATGGGCGTGGGAGTGGCGCTCATCGATAGCGGGATTTCGACGCACAATGACGTAAACGCCGACTTGCGGGGTCTGGGAAGCAACGCGAACACTTGGCCGGGAGCGGGCCGGGTGGTATACGGCGAAAGCTTCGTGCCGGGCGACCCGAGCACGTCGGACACTTACGGGCACGGAACGCACGTAGCCGGGATCGTGGCGGGCGACGGAGCTGACTCGACGGGTTGGACATACACGTACACGGTGCGGGGAATCGCGCCGGCCGCGAATCTGATTAACCTTCGAGTCCTGGACGGGAACGGCGAAGGCAGCGACAGCGCGGTGATCGCGGCGATCGAGCGCGCGGTCGAGCTGAAGTCGACTTACAACATTCGAGTGGTGAACATTTCGCTGGGACGACCGGTGTATTCGTCCTACGCGAGCGATCCGCTTTGCCAGGCGGTGGAGGCGGCTTGGCGGGCGGGGATCGTGGTGGTGGTGGCGGCGGGCAACGAAGGCCGCAATCAATCCATGGGCACCGACGGTTATGCGACCATCACCGCTCCGGGCAACGATCCTTACGTGATCACTGTTGGGGCGATGAATACCGTGGACACGCTGTTGCTGTCGGACGACAAGATCGCCAGCTACAGCTCCAAGGGACCGAGCTTGATCGATCACTTCGCCAAGCCGGATCTGGTGGCGCCCGGCAACAACATCATCTCTCTTCGCCAGCCTGGTTCGTACCTGGACGTTACCTATCCGCAGAATCAGGTTCCGTTGAACGCGTACACGTCCGAATCGAGCGACAAGATCGGGAACTATTTCCAACTGAGCGGCACCAGCATGGCGGCGCCGATGGTGGCGGGCGCGGCCGCGCTTCTTATCCAGAAAGAACCGGGCGTGACGCCCGACACGGTGAAGGCGCGGTTGATGAAAACGGCTTCGAAATTTCCGCAAGGAACCAGCACCGCAACCGATCCGACCACCGGGATCACCTACACGAGCCAGTATGACGTTTTCACCATCGGGGCCGGTTACTTGGACGTGCCCGCGGCGCTGAGCAACTCCGACGAGGCGCACGGAGCGGCGATGTCTCCGGTGGCCGTGCCCAATAGCGGCAGCGGCGACGTTTATCTGGTGGGGGGCACTTCGGCCATCTGGGGCACGTCGGCCATCTGGGGGACTTCCGCGATCTGGGGAACATCGGCCATTTGGGGAACGTCGGCCATTTGGGG
>JBEKHQ010000523.1:0-3584 GCA_050012195.1 Bryobacteraceae bacterium
CGAGGAAATCCCTCGACTCCGGATCTTTTTCCAAGGCTAGCGCGTCTCTTTCAATTCCCTGCAGGTGGTCTTCGCACTCCACCACAAATAGTTCGAAGGCCTCCGGCGGGACCGAACCATGCAGGGCCAAAGCAGCGGCTTGATCTTCCCGGAGCTGGATACGCAGTTCGCATTCGTCTTCGACGAAAACGAACACCTCCTGGATCGCCGCCCGGTCGCGGTCCGTAACCAGCAGGATCTCCCACCAGAGATAGCAATGCTCAGGGTCGAGGGAAGCAAGCGGCGGCACTTGGTCCGCGTGCACCACGACGTGCACCTGTCCCAGTTCCCGCAAGTCGTCGAGCAGCGTAACCGGGTCCGCGCCGGAATAGAATATCTCGCGATTCGGCTTGAAGACGATTTCAAATGCCGCACGCACGTCGGCCACCGGCTTGGATTTCTCAATTCGCTCGGGGCTTGGGATTTCAGGCGCCGGCAGCAGCCGGGTGAATGCGCCGGTGACCTCTACCTCTCCTGGGACGATGGCGCCTTCCACCTTTTCCTCGACGATCAAACGGAGCACGTCGCAGGCCTTGAGCCCGCAATCGATCAGGTCCCCCGTGACGGCAAGACGCCCGTCCCGCGCCATGTCAAAAGCCTCTTCCATTTTGTGAGCGAACCGCGCCAGGTGCGCGAAACCGGCGGTTGCTCCCGATCCCTTGATGGTGTGAACGGCCCGGAACACCCTGTGTACCAACGTGGAATCGCTCGCTTCTGCTTCTAGCGCCAGGAGGGCGGAGTCCAGCTCAATCAGTAGATCCAAAGCCTCCGCTCTGAATGAGGCACGCATCTGCTCCATAATGTCGATTGGCATCTTTATCCACCCGTTTCAATCCGCTGTGTCTGGCCCGGCATCAACGCATGACCTTCTTCACGACGGCCAATAGCTGGTCCGGAGTGAACGGTTTTACGATCCAAGCCGTGGCGCCGGCCGCCTTGCCTTGCTGTTTCTTCTCTGCATGCGATTCCGTGGTCAGCAGAATGATCGGGACGAATTTGTACTGAGCCATGGCTCGGATTTGTCGAGTCAACTCAAGACCGTCCATATTCGGCATGTTGACGTCACTCAGGAAGAGGTCTATTTCCTGACCCTTCAGTTTGGATAGAGCATCCACGCCGTCCACGGCTTCGACAATCTGGTAGCCGCCGTCCCTCAGCACAAAGGTCACCATCTGCCGGAGACTGGCCGAATCGTCCACGGTCATAATCTTTTTCACGGACCCTCACGCGCGTTGAGCAGTTCGCGCCGCAGCCCGCGCCGGTCCACGGCGCCGATGAAAGTCTCCGACGGATTATCGAAGGAAAGCACTGGAACGACCTTGCGCAGCGATGACAGTAGTTGAAGGATACACGTGTCGATGTCCTCTAATCCTCCGGTATCTACTGCGACGGGCGCGCCGTCTTCCAGACCCTCCCCTAGCTTGGCGGCAAGGTCCTGGGCGTCCCGGATAGTGACCGCGCCTTCGAGCTTTAAAATCTGCCGGCCTTGCGTTTTAACAATCGAGAACGGCATTGGTTAGTCCCCTTCGTCGCTCCTGAGCATGCACATGACCATGCGAACGTTCTCGACCATCATTTCCGGAGAGGAGGGTTTGACAATGTAAAGATTCGCTCCCGCCAAGAATCCCTTCATCTTGTCCTTGCTTTCGCTTTCGGTAGACACGATGATGATGGGAACCGAGCTGTACTTGGGGTCGGCACGCACGCGCCGGATAAACTCGTAGCCATCCATGTGGCTCATGTTGATGTCGGTGAGAACCAGATCGCAGGCGTTCGTGTACAGCTTTTCCAGCCCGTCGCTGCCATCCACCGCGGTAATCACGTGGAACAGGGCCTGCTCCAAAATGTAGGAGTGATAGCTCCTGACAAATTCTGAGTCGTCCACGATTAGAATTGTTTTCTTCGTATCCACAGCGCTATTCCTTCACATAGACCAGATGATTTTCAAACCGCTTCAGTTTAAAGGCCGTCGTCACGCGTCCGATCGATTCGGAGTGCCCCAGGAAGATGTAACCCCCTGGATTTAGGGCATTGTAAAAATGATCCACCACGGCCTTGCGGGAGAGATCGTCGAAGTAAATTAAGACGTTGCGGCAGAAGATAAAATCAAAGCCTCGCATGGCGCGCATCGCCAGCCTGTCATGCAGGTTGAGATGACGGGTTTGGACCAGGGCAGCGGTTCTACGCCGCACCAGCCATTCGTCTTCATCCTCGATCAGGTACTTCTCCCGGTATTGATCCGGAACCTCGTTGACGGACCGGCACCCGTAGCGCCCCGCGGCCACCTTCCGGAGCATGTTCTCGTCAATGTCGGTGGCCACGATCTCGCAGTCCCAGGACTGGGCCTGCGGAAAGACTTCCTGGAGGATCATGGCCAGCGTGTAAGCTTCCTCGCCTGAGGAGCAACCCGCGCACCAAATCCGAAGCTTCCTCTCTCCGCGGGCCTGCTTGGCCGACAACACTTCCGGCAGGCAGTGATTGGCGAACGCCTGCAACTGGTCATACTCCCGGAACATGTAAGTCTCGTTGGTGGTGACGAGATTTGCCAAGGCCTGCATCTCCAGGCCCTGCGGGTCGGCGTAGCCGAGCATGAACAGGTATTCCCGAGTGTCGGCCATGCTGAGCGTAGCCATGCGCTTGGCAACCCGCGTTTTCAGGAAGTAGATCTTCTTTTCATCGAAACTCAGCCCTAGTTTCTGATAGATTAGCTGGCTCAGTCTTTGGAATTGTTCAACGGAGAGATCTGGCATGGTGTTCGTTAGGAGCTCAGCGCCTGCAGGACCTCCTCATCGGTCTCCTTCAGCGCGTGCGCAGCTAGAACGCTCTCCACTCCCGGCCGTTCCGTCGCCCGAAGGGATTCGATCGCTCCCAGGCGAACCAGACGCTCGGGACTGGATAGGCAGGCGACAAGGAACGAATAGATGTCGTCCCGGGAAGACAGAAAGCCCAGAGCCCGCACAGCCTGGTAGCGGCAGAGCGGTGGGTCTCCATCGTCCGCCATCGCCCGCAACGCCGGCAGCAAATCTTCGCCGTGGGATTTTGCCGGGTGACGCTGATGAATAGCGATCAGTGCGCTCAGAATCGCGGGGCGAAGGTGGGAGCCCCGCACGGTGAGCAAAGCGGCCACTTCTTTGAACTCCCGGTCGGTTCCCAAAGCGCCAACGGCTTTTAGGCAGGACACCAGAAAGAAGTCCGGTAGGGCGGCCAGTTCCGGAAAGCGGCGGCGGATGGCGGCTAGCGACTGCTCATTGCCAATTCCGGCGAGAGCTTCGAGACACGCTCCGTCCAGCATGGGGTGGGAGCAGGCCAGCAGCAGATTCTCAATCCGGCTTCTGAACTGCTTCGCCTGGGTTCTGCCGAGATTCTCCACCGCCGTGATAACTACATTCGGGTCCGGATCGGAAAGCGCGGCCTCGTAGATTGCGTCCGCGCCGCTGGTTTGAACTCCGCTCAGGACATCCAGGACGAGTTTCCGTAAATCCTTGTCGTCAGCTAGCATGACGGTGCTCAGGAAAGGGATCGACGCCGCGCCTTTGAGCCGCAAT
>JBEKHQ010000524.1:0-3580 GCA_050012195.1 Bryobacteraceae bacterium
GAACCCCGAGAATCCTGCTGGACGCCGGGCCAGGAGCGTTCCTGCGAATCGGCGAACTGAACATCGACTTACAGCACGTCGACACGGTTTTGCTGACGCATCTGCACATCGACCACAGCGCCGGCCTGGCCGCGTTCTTCAATGACCGCGCTCTCACGAGTGACGGACCGATCACGTACCGTATTTTTGGACCGGACGGCGCGGGACTGTTCCCCAAAACCACGCGATTCGTGGATCTGCTGGTGGGAGCCGGCGGCGCATTCCCTTATCAGAAGACCTTCGGCGCGGACGAAACGTTCAACGTTCGCGATCTGGCCATCGCGTTGGATTCGCCGCGCACCAAGATCGTGGACGAGGGCGGCCTAGTAGTGGAAGAGATTGCGACCCATCATGACGACTGCCCGTCGGTGGCCTATCGCATTTCCTATCGCGGCGTGACGGTGGTTTTCTCAGGAGACATGGACGCTTCGGCGCTCCCGAATCTGGTGCAATTGGCGAAAAACGCGGATTTGCTGGTCTTCAACTGCGCTGTGCTGGACCCTCCGGGCTCGCCGCCGCAATTGTACGCTCTACATACGCCGCCGAAGAAAATCGGCGAGGCCGCGCGAGCGAGCGGAGTAAAGAGTTTGTTACTGAGCCATCTGGCGCCGGACATTGAAGGGCGGGAGGACGCGGTGCGCAAATCGATTCGCGCCTCGTTCGCAGGGCCAATTGCCTTCGCAAGTGATAAGGAGCGCGTGCCGGTGGGAAAGTGAGTACCGAGGATCTCCCATGAACATACTCCGTTCGCTTCTCGTCGCGGCAGCAATGGTGCGAACCGGCTATCCGGCCAGCCTCGCAATCTCCACCTATTTGAAGGACGGCTTCACACCAGCCGCCATCGCGTCGGATTCGCAAGGGAATGTCTACCTCGCCGGCAGCGCCGTGATTGACCCGGCTGCGCAAACCATGGGCGCCGTCGTGGCCAAGCTTGATCCGAAAGTCACCCAATATCTCTATCTCGCTTATCTGGACAGCGCCTCGAGCGACCAGGTGTCGGCGATCGCTATCGACGGCTCAGGTAACGCCTACGTCACGGGATGGACCACGAATCCGAACTTCCCCGTCGTCGGCGGAGGCGCGCTCGGGACAGCTCCAACCAGCGCCACCGATACACGGTCTTTCGTCGCCAAGCTAAACCCGCAAGGCGCGGTGGTGTTTTCGGTGTTGATTGGCGGGTCCGCGGCGTCCACGGCTCAGGCTATCGCGCTCACGCCCCAAGGCCAGATTCTGGTCAGTGGAATCGCGGCCTCCAGCGAATTTCCCACCACGCCCGGAGCATACACCGTGCCGGACTCCACCAACCAATGGTTCCTGATGGAACTGGACGCGGCCGCCGACAAGACCGTTTTTTCCGCCACCGGCATCGGTGGAAGTTCCATCGCGCTGGATGCGGCCGGCGAGATCTATATGGCCGGCAGCGCCGTCGGGACCAGCTACCCAACCACACCCGGCGCTTATCAAACGACGTTCGTGCAAGGTGCGTATTGCTTCGGCTTTTGCCAGTCCGGCTATCTCGGCAACCTCCAACACGTCACCAAGGTGGATCCGACGGGCGCCAAACTGATCTACTCCACCGGCATCAATGACCCCACGGGCCGCGCCGGTTCCACCACCAACACGGGCCTCGCGGTGGATGCTGCAGGGAACGCATACGTCACCGGCACGCTATTCGAATCGCAGTATCCTTTCACCGTCCCAGTCAATTCCAACTTCACGGGTTACCTTTCCAAGCTCGATCCGTCCGGCGCGAACCTGCTCTTTTCGATCCCCGTGGGCGGGGCCGGCGTTCAACTGGATTCGTCCGGCTCTCTCTATGTGGGCGGCGCCGTTACCAGTGTCGATCCCTACATCAGCTTCTTGACTCCGCCCCCGCCGCCGCCCAGCGTTCCCACCGTGTTCTCCTGGATTCCGCAAGTGTGCCTGCCCAATTCCACCACCGCAATCAGCGAGGCGTACGTGCTGAAACTCGACTCGGCCAGCGGCACGGTGCTGGACGGCCAGTGGATCGACGGCTCGGCGCCGGGCGCGACGGGAATTACCTTGGCGGAAGGCAATGTCTGGATCACCGGGCCAACTCCTGCGCCCGACGTTCCGTTTTCGCCCGGAGTGCTCGCGCCCACGAACCTCAAGCCGGGGTATCTCGAAGGCGCCTACTTGTCCGCCGTCAGCTTCGCCGCTGGCGTCAACACCGGTCCGGCGATTGCTTGCGTGTTGGACGCCGCTAACCTCACGCATGCGGGCGCCGTCGCGGGCTTCCAGTTGCTATCGATTTTCGGCGCCAATCTCGGACCCACGCCCGGCGTTGCCGCGCCGGATGGAACCGATCCGTCCATCGGCGGAGTGTCCATCACCTTCGACGGAAATCCGGCGCAGTTGCTGTACGTCTCCGCATCGCAGATCAACGTAGCGGTTCCAGCGCCGCAAATCCCGCCTGCGGGAGCGGCCCCGCAAGCCGCTACGATCATGCAGATGACGGTGAACGGGACTACCCTGCAACGGCAATTTCCCCTCGCTGCGTCCAACCTGAATCTGTTCGCCGATCTGTCCGCGAGTCAGATCTCCTGTGCAAACAGTGGGACCTCGGCCACCGGATTCCAGCCGGTAGCGACCAACGCGGACGGATCGCTAAATTCTTGCGCGAACCCTGCCCAGTCGGGTTCCATAGTGTCATTTTTCTTGGAAGGCGTTGGCGGATTTGCGCCGTCGCCCGCCGCCGGGTTGCTGTCGCCCAACCAGGGGCAAACCCTGCAGGCATCGGTTGGCCCGTGCGCGGCGGCGACCAGCGCGAATTTGATTAACGGCTTCGTTTATAAAGTGGACGTGACACTGCCGGCAGCGCTACTGCCCTGCGCGCAAGATTACATCGCGGCCCCGGCCGAGACTTATTATCCAGTGACCTTCAGCTACAACGACGCGCCAGTAGGACCGTTTTTTGTGCCCTCGAATCTCGCCGGCCCGGTCCAAAACTTCTCGCCGCCAGGCACTCCGATGCAGATGATCATCTGGGTCACCCCGTGATCGCGCGGCCGGCGATCGCAACCGCAGGCTCCCAAAACAAGAAGGGCCACAAGAGTAACAATCGGCGATAATGTGCTTATGGCCACTACGGACAAGACGGACATGTCCCGGATCACTGCTGTGCCGGGTCAGCGCTCAGGCCAGCCTTGCATTCGCGGCCTTCGCATAACGGTTTGGGATGTGCTGGACATGCTCGCATCAGGCATGACCGAGAATGAGATCCTGGGTGACTACCCATACCTTGAGAAGGCAGACTTTGCCGCGGTCTACGCCTACGCATCGCAAGTTGGGCGAAACCGGATTTCGCGTTGAAGCTTCTGTTCGACGCGAATCTGTCGCCGAAGCTGGTTGTCCGCCTCGCGGAGCGTTTCCTGATTCAGTGCATGTTTTCGACACCGGCCTCGCCCGTCACACGTCCGACGAGACCATTTGGGAATGCGCAGGGGCCAACGCTGGTCGTCCGAAGCACAGTCTGAGCAGCGCGTCTACCTGATTTGTTCGGACCTCAGCGAAGCGGTAA
>JBEKHQ010000525.1:0-3580 GCA_050012195.1 Bryobacteraceae bacterium
ATGCTGGGAATCGCGCCTTGGTAAATCGGCTGCTCGGTGTTTACGACGTCCGCGCCTTGCTGCTCGACGATGGCCAGCACATCCACGAAGCGCTTCAGCGCGCTTTCCAGGTCCGCGGTGGACGGAGGTTCGGCGAAGAAAAACAGCAGGGGCAGAATCATTTACTTCGAGTACCGCAAACGCCGCTTGGTTTCGTGGCGCTCCAGCGCGAGCTCGATCAGGCGGTCGATCAGCTTCGGCATCGGGAGCCCGGAATATTCCCACATTTTAGGGTACATGCTGATGGACGTGAATCCGGGAATGGTGTTGATCTCGTTGATGAACAGGCGCCCGGTCTCCGCTTCCATCAAAAAATCCACGCGCGCCATACCCTCGCATTCCACCGCCTGGTAGCATTCGACGGCCAGCCGTTGCAGCTCGGCGGTTCGCTCGGCTGAGAGATTGGCGGGAATCAAGGTCTGCGCCTGGTCGAGCAGGTACTTGTCGTCGTAGTCGTAAAATTCGCGCGACGGAAGAATCTCGCAGGGCGTCGAAGCGATGGGATGCTGGTTGCCGAGCACGGCGCATTCGAATTCGCGCCCGATGATGCCGCGCTCGACAATGATCTTGCGATCATACGCCGCCGCCAGTTCGAGAGCCGATTTGAGTTCAGCGCAATCGCGCGCCTTCGAAATTCCGACCGACGAACCGAGGTTCGCGGGTTTGACAAAAACCGGAAACTGTAAACGCGAGCAAATGCCTTCCAAGTTGTGCGCTTCGTGACTGGAAAGCGCCAAATAATCCACCACGGGAAGACCCCGCTCGCCGGCCAGCCGTTTCATGACCTCCTTGTCCATGGAAACCGAAGACGCCAAGACGCCGGCGCCGACGTAGGGAAGATCCGCCAATTCGAGCAGGCCTTGCAGCGTGCCATCCTCGCCGAAAGTGCCGTGCAGAACGGGAAACACAACATCGATCTCCGGGTTTCCTTTCGGCTCCGGGACGATGGGCCGCGGGCTCCATCGGCCTTCTTTCGAAATCAAGTAGTGCAGGACCTTGTAGCGATCCGCGTCCATCGCCTCGATGATCGATTTGGCCGAGCGCAGCGAGACTTCGTGCTCGCCGCTTCGTCCGCCGTATATAACCGCGACCCTGGTCTGCATGCGCTATAAAATCCTTTTGCCCATCGCGGACATCACGAGTTCCACCGCCAAGATCGCGGTCCGGTTGGCTTCGTCGATCACCGGATTGACCTCCACCACTTCGAGAGACGCGATGCGGCCGGTGTCGCCCAGCACTTCCATGGCGAGATGGGCCTCGCGATAGGTGATGCCGCCCCGCACCGGAGTGCCCACGCCGGGGGCTTCGCGGGGATCGACGGCGTCCATGTCGAGCGACACGTGAAATCCCGCGGTCCCCTTGCCGACGACGTCGATCGCTTCGGCGATAACCGACCGCATGCCGCGCTCGTCGATATCGCGCATCGTAAAGACATGAACCCCGGACGCCTGCACGTGGTCGCGCTCCTGTTCGTCCACCGAGCGGATGCCCACCACCGCGACGTTCGCCGGATCTACTTTGGGAGCATAGCCGAAGATGCGGGTCAGTTCCACCGGCCCGATCCCGACGCAACAGGCCAGCGGCATTCCATGCACGTTGCCGCTGGGACTGCTCCCCGGCGTGTTCATATCGGTGTGGGCGTCGATCCAGATCATGCCCAGCTTCTTCTGGCGGGCGCGAAAGTGTTTCGACACGCCCGCGACGGTTCCCACGGCGATGGAATGATCGCCGCCCAGCACGAGGGGAAACTTGCCGGATTCGAGCGCGTGATCCACCATCTCAGCCAGGTGCGTGCAGATCTGGGCGATTTGAGGAAGAAACTTGGCGGTCGCATCGCATTCCGGCTGACTTTCCCGCTGGACCACGGGCACGTTGCCGAGGTCTTCCACTTGAAACCCGAGTTCGGCCAGCCGCCCGTTGAGATTGGCCACGCGAACCGCCGAAGGTCCCATGTCAACGCCGCGGCGGCCCGCGCCCAGATCGAGCGGAGCGCCGATGATGGCAATGTTGGAATTGCCCATGACTTAAGGACGCGTGCGGTATAGCATCCGGGGGAAAGCGATGGTCTCGCGGATATGTTCCAGGCCGCACATCCACGCCACAAAGCGCTCGATCCCCATGCCGAAGCCGCCGTGCGGGACCGTGCCGAACCTCCGCAGATCGAGATACCAGTTGAACGCTTCGCGCGGCAGGTGGTGCTCGTCCAACCGCTTCAGCAGCAGGTCCAAATCGTGGATGCGCTGACCGCCGCCGATGATCTCGCCGTAGCCTTCGGGCGCGATGACGTCCACGCCGAGGGCAAGCTCGGGACGATCCGGATCGGGTTCGAAATAGAAAGCCTTAACCTGGGTGGGATAACGATCCACCATAAGCGGGCGGTCCAGCCCCTCGGTGATCAAGGTCTCGTCGGTCCCGCCGAAATCGCTACCCCATTGGATCTCGCTGCCTTTGGCCTGCAATGCGCTTACCGCGTCGTCGTAACTCATGCGAGGAAAGGGAGCCTTCACGGTTTCCAGTTTGCTTGTGTCGCGTTCCAATTCCGTCAATTCGTGATGCCGATTCTCGAGCACGCGGCCGACGACGAACACCACCAGTTCCTCGGCGACGTGTTTGACGTCCTCCAGCGTGGCGTAAGCCATTTCGGGCTCCACCATCCAGAACTCCGTCAAATGGCGGCGCGTTTTGGATTTCTCGGCGCGGAACGTCGGCCCGAAGCAGTAGGTCTTGCCGAACGCCATGGCCGTCGCTTCGTTATAAAGCTGGCCGGATTGCGTGAGATAGACTTTTTCGTCCTCGAAGTAATCCACCTCAAACAAGGTAGTCGTGCCTTCGCACGCCGCGGGCGTAAAGATAGGCGTGTCTACCAGCGTGAAACCGTGCGAATCGAAATAGTCGCGCACGGCTTTGATCACCTCGTGCCGAACCCGGATGATGGCATGCTGGCGCTTGCTCCGCAGCCACAGGTGGCGATGATCCATGAGGAAGTCGGTACCGTGTTCCTTGGGAGTGATGGGGTAGGGATCGGCCTCGGCCACGCGTTGCACAATCTCGGCGTTTTCGATGTCCAGCTCGTAACCGCCGGGCGCGCGAGGTTCGGCGCGAATCCTGCCGCGCACAATCAGCGACGATTCCTGGGTCAGGTTCTTCAGCGCTTCAAACAGCGCTTCATCCAGATTGGCCTTCACGCCGACGCATTGCATGATGCCGGTGCCGTCCCGCACCAACGGAAAAACGATCTTGCCGGACTTGCGCAGGTTGTACAACCATCCGGCGATCTCCACTTGTTCGCCGGCGTGAGCGCCGGCATGCTCAATTCGAATGCGGGGATAAGACATTACACGGTTTCGAGCTTGTCGAAAATTTCCTTCACCAGGTCGAAGGACTGCGGCAGCGGGTACTCGGGAAATTCCCGCAGTTCCAGCAACAGCGGCGCCTGATCGAGCGTCCGCAGCAGGCCCATGGCATCCTTCCAATTCACGGTTCCGGCCTCGGAAAAAAAGGGCCACAGGTGGTTGTCCGCCTGGCCATCGTTGTCGTGCAC
>JBEKHQ010000526.1:0-3551 GCA_050012195.1 Bryobacteraceae bacterium
GTCTGCTCGGTGGCTTCCGGTTTATTCCAATAGCCCCTGACGACGTTGGGGGCGCGCACCAGCAGCTCGCCGACGCCGCCCGAATCCGGTTCGAACAAATCCAGGTCCACCACCGGCGCCGCGAAGCCCACCGAATCGGGCCGCACGTGGGCGAATTCGTGCGGAAGGAAGGTGGTAATAGAGGCTGTTTCGGTCAGGCCAAAACCGTTGCCGACGCGCGCGTTCGGAAATGCGTGGACGATGCGGCCCACCAAGTCCGGCGCGATCGGCGCGCCACCGTATGCCACCCGCAGAACCCCGCTGGTGTCGATCTCGGAAAAGTTGGGTTGGCTGATCGCCAACCAGAAAATCGCCGGAACCGAAGTGACCGAGTTGATGCGCTCCTGAGGAATGGTGCGCAGGAACGTCTGCACATCGAACGCGGGCATGATCACCGTTGCCCCGCCGGCCTCGCAGCTTGGCAGGAGCTGGCTGTTGCAACCCGTGACGTGAAACAACGGCACCGAAACCAGGGTGCGGACGCTGTCGTCATGCGGCACCGGAACCACGCGCTGGCTGTTTTCTATATTCGACAAATAGCACTCGTGCGTCGTCACCGCGCCTTTGGGAAATCCGGTGGTGCCGCTGGTATAAAAGATGCCGGCGACGTCGGACTGCGCCAGTTCCTCCACGGCGAAGGGATGGCCCGACGGCAACGGCTGACCGGGCAGAAAGACGAACCTCGAACCGGAATCATTGACCACATATTCGATTTCCGGCTCGGTGAATCGCGTGTTCACCGGTACCACCACGGCGCCGGCCATCAGCGTACCCCAGAACGCGACGCACCAATCGAGCGAATTGCCGAGTCTGATTGCGACGCGGTCGCCGCGCTGTACGCCCGCGTTCTTCAGCCCGCCCGCGACGCGCGCCGAGCGATCCCACAACTCGCGATAATTGATCCGCTCGCCGCCGAGCTCGACGATTGCCTCGTTGCCGGGCGCTTTGTCCACGGTGGCCCGCAGCATCGCGACCAGCGACTCTGGAAGTCCCTGGTAGCGGGCGATCTGGTCGGCGCCGCGCAGGATGCCGGAGTAATCGAAGGGCCGGAGCATCCTAATACGTTCCCTGCTTTTCGAAAATCTTCCGCGGATTGTGAACCAACATGGTTTCGATCTGTTGGTCCGTCACGCCTTGCTTCTTGAGCGCAGGGATCACGTCGTTGTGAATATGCAGGTAGTTCCAGCGCGGCAAAACCGCGGGCAAATCGCGCTCCGGCAGCCAGTCGTTAAAACAGGCCGCGTCGTGGGAAAGCACCATTTTATCGGCGTGGCCGCGCTCGCACAGTTTCGCGACGGTCTGCACGCGGTCTTCGAACGACAGTATTACGTCGATGCCGAAACGGTCCATGCCGAGATACGATCCGTTAGCGATCAATTCCTCGAGATATTCGATGTTCGTCGTATCGCCCGAATGGCCGATCACCACCCGCGAAAGGTCCACGCCTTCTTCTTGGAAAATGCGTTGCTGCTCGAGTCCGCGCTTGGAATTGGCGTGCGTGTGAGTGGAGATCGGCACGCCGGTTTGGCGATGAGCCTTCGCCACTGCGCGCAGCACGCGCTCCACTCCGGGCGTTACGCCGGGCGCATCCGTGGCGCATTTCAAGATGCCCGCTCGCACGCCCGTGCCCGCGATGCCTTCGCGAATGTCTCGCACGAACATATCCACCATCACTTCCGGGCCATCGAACGCCGTTCCCGGGCCGCGGAAGTGGAAGTAGAACGGAATGTCGTTGTAAGTGTAGATGCCGGTGGCGACGACGATGTTGACCGCCGTTCTTTCCGCCACCTTCTGGAGCCGAGGGATGTAGCGTCCCAAACCGATCACGGTCAGGTCCACTACCGAATGAATGCCGCGCGAGTGCAACTCGTTTAGCCGCGCCACGGCGTCCGCCACGCGATGCTCTTCGTCGCCCCAGGCCTCGGGATAGTTCAGCATGATCTCGGTGGACAGCACGAAGATGTGTTCGTGCATCAATGTGACGCCGAGCTTTCCGGCATCGATGGGGCCGCGCATGGTTTGGACTGTGCTCATAGCAGTGCTCTGACAATATACTCCACCGAGGCCCCAGGCCGCGCGAGCCGCTATTGTTTAAACCGGGTAGATAGATAATTCAGTATGGCTTCGCGATCTTGCGCCTTCACTTCCGCGCCCCAGCCCGTCATCTTGTTGATCTCCCGTTCCCACTGTGCGCGGGTCAGGCGTTGTTGCTGCATCATGAACTCGTTATGACAACCGAGGCAAGCGGCCTTGTAGGCATCCGGATAATCCGTTTCGGGAGCACCGGCCAGTCCGTCGTCGGCGTTCGACGGAGGAGCATACGCCGAGATCGTAACGGCTACCGGCTGAGCCACATTCCACAAGTAGCCCGATGGGTTCCATTCCTGATTGAGCGGCTGCGTCTGCCCGGCCATATTCGTCGCGCGGGACATGAGCGTGTACTTACCTTCTGCCGGTCTCCAATCGTAGTGCCAAAGGCGCCAGCCATATTTGGTCTGCGGCCCGGTTAGCTTGGCCGATTTCCAGCTACTTCCGCCATCGGTGGAAACCTCCACTCGCTCGACCGGCGACGTATTCGACCACGCCGCGCCTTGGACGCGCACGGCTCCGGGTTTAGCCCACGTGGCGTGAGTTGCGATCACCGACTTCACGTTGATATCCGTGACCGGCACCATCTCCGATGCGTCCACGGCTGTCCCCGGAGGCACCGGATGCGTCGGATGGCGGTAAGCGGACTTCATCCAGAAGCCGTCGAATTCATGATCGAGCACTTCGATGTGCTGCAGCCATTTCACCCACCAATCGCCTGCCCAGCCCGGAGCGATCACGCGCAGCGGAAATCCATGCTCGACCGGTAACGCCCGGCCGTTCATCTCGTACGCAAGAAGAGTATCGGGATGGAGCGCCTTGGTAGCCGGAATAGTGCGCTGGAAATCAGGCATCTTCCCGATCGGGACATCCGCGCCATCGCACAGAATCTCCGTGGCAGAACTCTTGATGCCCGCTTTTTCGAGGACGTCCCGAAGACGCGCCCCCGCCCATCGTCCGTTGCCGACCGAACCGAAGGCCCACTGCGTCCCCGCAACGCGCGGCTCGTAAAAGCTTCTTCCATTGCCGGCGCACTCCAATACGCCGACCATTTCCACGCGCGGCATCTTCTTCAGATCGTCCAGCGACAGCGTCATCGGGCGTTCGACTACGCCATCGATCTTGAGACTCCACTCGTTCAGGTTTACCTTCGGTGTGTACGTATGACAACGGACGAAGAATCGGTCGATTGGCGTAATCCAATCGGTGAAGCCTTCGAGCGGCATCTCGAGATCGGTTGGCCGTGGCGATAGCACGATCATCCGTGGCTGATCCGGGTGATCGGCGCCTCGCAAAACCCTGGGAAGCAACCCCGCGATTGCGCCGGCGAACATCCTGCGTCGGCTAATGATCATCGTTTCCTCCCGCGCTCAGCGCGCTGTCGCTTTTTACGGATACCAGTATACTCACCCCGATCTTAGGCT
>JBEKHQ010000527.1:0-3549 GCA_050012195.1 Bryobacteraceae bacterium
AAACCGGCCGGCCATTGCGGTAAGCGACGACCAGGGGCCGATAGTCGGCGGCGCTGAGGAGCTGATCGTTCGCGCCGATGGTGTATGAATTTCGAGCGCCGTCGAACGTGCCTTTCGCCTCGTTGACGTTGGTCGCGGCGATGGCGGCCCGCAAATCTTCCAGGTTCAAATGATAGGAAGAGAGCGCCATCGGGTTTGCCTGGATGCGCACCGCCGGCTTCTGCCCGCCGCTGATCGTTACCAGGCCCACTCCCGGCACTTGCGAGATTTTTTGCGCGAGCCGCGTATCGGCGAAATCTTCCACGCGGGATAGCGCGATGGTCTTCGACGTCAGCGCGAGTGTGAGGATCGGGGCGTCGGCGGGATTGGTCTTGGCGTAAATCGGAGGATTGGGAAGATCCTTCGGAAGGAACGTCGCCGCGGCGTTGATGGCCGCTTGCACCTGCTGCTCGGCGACGTCGATATTCAGATCGAGAATGAACTGAAGCGTAATCACCGACGCGCCGGACGAGCTGGTGGACGTCATCTGATTCAGTCCCGGAACTTGACCGAACTGCCGTTCGAGCGGCGCCGTTACCGACGATGCGATCACTTCGGGGCTCGCGCCGGGATAGAACGTGATGACTTGAATGGTCGGGTAATCGACTTGCGGGAGCGCGGAGACGGGCAATTGGCGGTAAGCGATCGCGCCGGTCAACAGAATGCCCGCCATGAACAGCGAGGTGGCGATCGGCCGGAGAATGAAAGGCCGCGACGGGCTCATGGGGCTGGAGCGCCCCGGCCCGCGCGCGCGCCCGGGCCCGGGCCTGAAGCGGCTGCCTGTCCGGCGCCCCGTCCGCCGCTGGAACCTGCTCCCGCCATGCGGACCACGACTTTGCTGCCCTGTTCGAGCTTGTCGATGCCGTCCGTGACAACCACATCGCCGGCCTCGAGTCCGCGATCAACGGCCACCTCATCACCTTCCGTAATACTGGTGACCACGTTTCGCACTTCCACGGAATTATCTTTCTTCACCCGATACACGAACGAAGAAGCCGGACTGCGCTGGATCGCGGCGGCCGGAACGATCAGCGTCTGGCGCTTGGTGTCGATGAGCAGGCGCGCATTCACGAACTGGTTCGGGAAGAGCGACAGATCGGCATTCTCAAAGACCGCTTTGAAGCGGACGGTGCCGCTGGTCTGATCGATCTGATTATCGAGTGTGAGCACGGTTCCGGCGCCCAACTTGCGCTTGAGCTCGCGATCCCACGCTATCACCGGAAGTTTGGCGCCGGCGCGCAGCTTCGCGCTGACCAGGGGAAGACTATCTTCGGCGATATTGAACAGCACCGCGATCGGCTGGAGCTCGGCGACCACGGCCAGTCCGCCGACGTCGGTGGCATGCACGATGTTGCCGCGATCCACCAGACGCAGTCCGATTCGTCCGGTTAGAGGCGAAGTGATCCGGCTGTAAACCAGCTGCAGCTTCGCGTTATCGATTTGGGCCTGATCGGCCTTCACGGTGGCGACGTACTGCGCCACGGAGGCGATCTGGGTATCCAGTTGCTGCTTCGGCACGGCGTCCTGTGTCACCAGCGTGTTGTAGCGCGCCAGATCCAGCCGCGCATTGGCGAGCAAAGCCTCATCGTGGGCCTTCTGCGCCTCGGCCAGCTCGAGCTGCACGTTGAAAGGGCGCGGGTCGATCTCGGCCAGCAGATCGCCTTGTTTAACGAATTGGCCTTCCTGGAAGGCGACGTTTACCAGTTCGCCATCCACGCGCGAGCGGACGGTGACGGTATTAAACGGAGAGACGGAGCCGAGGCCGTCCAGGTACACGGGCATGTCGCCGAGTCGAACTTCGGACGCCACCACGGGCACCAAGCGGCCCGCGCCGCCTGGACCACGGCCTCTGCCTGGCGCGGTACTCTTGGCGCCGTTCGATGCGGCGGAAATCCAGTTCGTTCGCGCCACTAACCACGCAGCCGCGGCGGCTAAAACGATAACCAGCAGCCAAGGCCACCGCTTTCGCCTGCGAGGCGAGGTTCGGGTTACCGGCGGAGACTCGACAGGAGTCATATATGACGGGCTTGAATGCAGTGTATGTACACGTGCCGGACGTTGTCAAGCGGCGCGCTTTTGCAAAACTTTTCTTGACAATCGGTTTTCATGGCCCTACGCTGTTCCACAGTGCGCGCTAAAACTGGAAGAACGGCGGCGGGTAAAGAGGAGTGCCGATTCCTTGAAACGTTCTGCGTTTCGTATAACCTTCGCAAATCATCGCACATCGTCAGCAAAATATACGCGAAGGAAATGGCCGACGCGCCCATCCGGGGTCCCTTGTTCACTCTGCTCGCGACCATCCACAAACTGGGACCTGGAACAATCACGGCGGTCGCGAAAGACCTTGGCCTCGATCGCACTACCCTGACACGAAATTTGAAGGCGCTCACGCAGCGCGGCCTGATTGAGGTCCGCCAGGTATCCGCCAACCGCAAGGAGATTCGACTGCTGCCCACGGGCGAAACGGCACTCCGGAGGAGCTTGGATTGCTGGCGCAAAGCGCAGAAGCGAGTAGTGAACTCGCTCGGCGAAGGGCGGTGGAATCGAATGCGCAAAGACCTGAGGGCGGTGATGGCGCTCGGGAAACTAGACTAACTGGCGCCAGCCGGCCGCGCGTTGCGCTTATGGTTCGGCATTTACGAATCCAAGCACGGCTTCGACAACCGCCGGATCGCGCAGGATGCGACGGTGTCCCAACCCGTCCACTTGAAGAAGCCGGGATCGCGGCCATGCGCCGGCGGTCTCCAACCCGTCGGCCATAGGGACAACGCGATCGTCGGCCGAATGGATGAAGAGCGCTCGCTGCCGCAACCCCGGAGCTATCGTGGGCAGGGAGAGCGATTCGACATCCACACCCATATTTTTCAGCGCGGCGATCGGCAATTCAGCTTGGCGGGAATCGAGCCGCGTTTGCTTCGCAAACTCCCTTGCGTAGTCAACGTATCGCGCCGGCGCAGCGAGAAGGGCCAGTGTCTCGACGGCCAATCCCTTGGATGCGGCCAGGATAGTGATTGGACAGCCGATCGAATGTGCCACCGCCGCGTGCAAGTTTCCGAACTGGCGTTGTAGGGCTACGAGCGCGTCCGCGCAAGCCGGGATGGAGGCGAGAGCGCCTTCGGAGAAGCCGTGACCGGGCAGATCCGGCGCAATCACGCGGTACCCGGCGTTCAAAAGTCCGGGGACGAACGCCTTGAGATCCGCGGCTTCCCCGTCCCAACCGTGAACCAGCATCACGAGGGGTCCTGTTCCAGCTTGCGTGACGGCGATTCGGCCTGACGGTCCCCCGATCCAGATCCGGTCTTCGCTGATGCCTCGAGAATCGGCCCGCCGCTTCGGCGTCAAAAATTGCCGCGCGGCCTCGGCGGGATCGAAAACGATTCCCGAACTGCTTGACGAACTCACGCCGCGGCCCCCGTGGCGGTTTCGGCCAGAGCGGCCAGCTTTTCATCCAAACGTTTCGCGGCCGCTGTCACGCGGGCGTTCTTCAAGCGCCCCATTAAGGAAGAAGGC
>JBEKHQ010000528.1:0-3547 GCA_050012195.1 Bryobacteraceae bacterium
TCCGCGAGCGAGGCTTGCCGGTGGTTCTCGTCAACGTGACCGGCGCGGCGCCGGGCCGTACAGATGTCAAAAGCCCGAAGTTTGCGTTGCCCCCCGATTGGACCGAGCTTGTCGCTGAGCTAGAACAGCAGCCTTCTGACTTCTTAATCACTAAGCAGCGATGGGGCGCGTTCCTTGGCACGGCTCTGGATGAAAACTTACGCCGGCGCGGCGTAACCCAAGTGGTATTGACGGGCGTCGCGACCAGTATCGGCGTGGAATCGACCGCGCGCAGCGCTCACGATCTGGGCTATCACGTGACGCTGGTCGTGGACGCGATGACGGATCGGGACGCCGACTCGCATCGCCACAGCGTCGAGAAGATTTTTCCCCGCCTGGGTGAGACGGCCAAGACCGATGACTTGCTGAAACTGTTGCATGAAGATTGACGCTCTGCGCGCCTTGCGCCACCCTAATTTCCGGCTCTTCTTTTGCGGGCAAAGCCTTTCCCTGATCGGCACGTGGATGACGCGGGTGGCCACGAGCTGGCTGGTTTATCGTTTGACCGGCTCTTCCTTACTCTTGGGCGTGGTTACTTTCGCGAGTCAGATCCCAACTTTTCTTCTGGGTCCGGTAGCGGGCGTTTGGGTTGACCGCTGGGAGCGGAGACGCGTCCTGTTGATCACGCAGTTTCTGGCGGCGTTGCAATCGCTCCTGCTGGCCGGCCTGACTCTATCCGGGCGCATCACCGTTCCGGAAATTCTCTGCCTGAGCGTTTTTCAAGGACTGATCAACGCCTTCGACATGCCGGCGCGACAATCGTTCCTGGTTCAAATGGTGGACGGCCGGACCGATTTGAGCAACGCCATCGCGCTCAATTCCACCATGGTCAATAGCGCGCGTCTGTTAGGACCGGCTCTGGCGGGAATCATCATCGCGGCGGTCGGAGAAGGATATTGTTTCCTGATCGACGGCCTGAGCTATTTCGCCGTCATCGCTTCGTTGCTGGCCATGCAGATCGTGGGCCAACCCGTCGGCAAATCCACCGCGAGTATGTTCGCGCGGCTGAAGGAAGGCTGGACTTACGTTTCCACATTTGCGCCCATCCGCACCGTGTTGTCGCTGTTCGCGATCGTCAGTTTCATGGGCGTTCCTTACACGGTTTTGATGCCCGTGTTCGCCGCCAAAATTCTGCATGGCGGACCGCACACGCTCGGATTTTTGATGGGAGCTACGGGTGTCGGGTCGATCGGCGCGGCGCTGAGCCTGGCCACGCGCAAATCCGTGCGGGGCCTTTATAGGGTGATTCCGACGGTAGCGGTGGTGTTCGGCGGCGGGTTGATCGCCTTTTCATTTTCCCGAAATTACTGGCTGTCGCTCGCTCTACTGTGTGTGACGGGGTTCGGGATGATGCTATTTGCCGCCGCCAGCAACACCGTCATTCAGACCATTGTCGAAGAGGACAAACGCGGCCGAGTAATGAGTTATTACATGATGGCGTACATGGGCGCGAGTCCTTTTGGGAGCCTGCTGGCGGGCGGCCTCGCGCCGGTGATCGGCGCGCCGGGAGCCGTGCTGCTGTGCGGAATCGGTTGCATCGCCGGCGCGGTGTGGTTCTGGTTTCAAATCCCGAAATTGCGGCCGGTCATCCGCCCGATCTATCAGCAGCTCGGGATCCTGCCTGTTGCGCCCGTCGCGGTGGACGGCGAGAACTAGGTGTTTACATCCGGGTTGGCGACTTTTGAATTGAAGCGCCGGATCACGACGTGCATGGCGTATCCGGCCAGCAGCAGCGACATCCAGAGGAAAGGCATTCGGTAGCGCGGGTCCGCTTGCACCACATAGTACGGAATCGGACCGAGCGCCAGCATCCAAAGGAGGGCCTTTCCATAAGGGAAAGACTGTTTCAAGACCAGTATTATGCCGGGCACGGAAAATAGAGTGACCAACCAAATGCCGATGCTGATGAACGGTGATCGGCGAGGAGAAACCGGGGGGAACCAGAACTGGAGCACTCGCTCGATCGACAATGCCAGGAAGCGTCGCGGATTCGCTTCAATCCATGCTTCCGCCTGGCGCAATTTGTCCCGTCCATACCGGAGCTCGCCTTGTTTTCGAATGGCCTGGATCTGCCCGGCGTTCTTCGACGGATGAAATCTGACAAACGACTCGACATTTTGGAGGATGCCCGGCGTCGCATAGTCGTTGTTCGAGACCTGGAGTTCGAGGCCGAAATTATCCCGTATGGGAACGAAGCCCCCGAGTACTCTGTAATTGCGGATCGTCCACGGTAAGCATGTAAGAACGGCCGCGAGGAACCCGACGCCGATTTTGCGCGCGGACCAGTGTCGTTTGCGGGCCGCGAACAGCGCCCAGATTGCGGTCGGGATAGCGAGCGCCGGGTTGAGCAGCAAATCCGCGCCCCACAATACGCCGAGTCCCACGAAACCCGATGTGGATCGAACGTCGACGCGCGTCGTGGCAAAACAAAAGCCGATCATCGCGAGGCCCGATAGCGAGGAGTCCCAAAGGGGCAAGAAATTATAGCAAGGGATTAAAATCCCGAGCAGTCCAGCGATAAAGCCGATCTCAACCTCGCCGAATGCAGCCACGGAAAGCAGCGGCAACAAAGCCAGCTCCAGAGCGTGAAAAAGAGATGCGCCCAAGTGCAAGAGTATGGCCTGAATCCCGGCGCTCTTCGAGGCAAGCAGGACGCCGGCGAGATAAAGCGGATAGAGCGGGCCCATATGCGCTGTAGGCCCGGTAGGTGTTATGAACGGGCCCCCGAATTTGCCGGAGCTAGCGAGGCTTTTCGCGATTGCAAGCGGCTCAATACCCCCGCTTACCGAACTTCCGACATCCAGCAGATCGGCAAGCCCGACTCGGACCCCTGAATTGGAAATGAAGGTGACTAAAAAGCACGCGACGAAAATCGTGGCGGTTTCCGTCCAAAGGTCTTTGGATGCGTGCCGGACGCGTAAATTCGCCGCGCGATCTTGAACCGCCGCTGTCATCGCTGCTCCGCTTGCGCCAAAGAAGCGATGTCTACCTCCATGAGCCGCTGGCCCGGGGTCACGCGCTCCTCGCAGATCTCGCGGCCGGCCCGGCAGGGAAACAAGCGGTACACGGGGACATCGGCGCGGTTGAAAACGAATTGCTTGTGTTCGAGATCGTCGATGTCGGCGGAGTCGGTGATCACGAACGTGTTGCCAGCCCAAGCTCTCAGCCGAAACTGTTCGGTGGACGGCTCGTAGTCGGCGAAGTCAAAGCACCGCCCTATGCACGGACGGCCGGCGACATGCTGTAGCGCCTGCACGTAGAGCCGCGAATCCTTGACGGTTGCAATTACGCGCGAATCCGGCGGCAGTGTGGCAACCGCGCGCGTTACTTTTTCTTCGACCAGATTCAAGGCGCGCTCATCCACATAAGATAAGGATAGGAATGCAGCCATCAACACGAGCTGCGCGGTTCGTGCCGAAGCCTTCAGCGGCGCCGTCGCAAGCGATGCGCATAACAAAATGGCGGACAAGAACGAAAGCCTCAGCGTAATGTACGCCAGACCGCCGCT
>JBEKHQ010000529.1:0-3547 GCA_050012195.1 Bryobacteraceae bacterium
TTGATGCATCCGGAGTTCGAGGTGCTCTCCTCGGAGGATGGCGAAGGCGACCTGTCGCTGCATAGCGGTCGGATCGTGCCGGTGTACGAAGCGGTAGGCAAGATTACGGCTCGAATGTTCCGCTCGATAGTCCACCGAGTGCTGAGTTCTCTGGAACCGATGGAGGATCGGCTTCCAAGAACGATTCGGGAGAGCTTAAAATTGCCCGACCGGTGGGCGGCAATCCAAGAGTTGCACTTTCCGTCCGCCGGCGCCGACGCGCGGCTGCTCAACGCGTTCCGCAGTCCGGCGCAATGGCGGTTGATTTTCGAGGAGTTCTTCTGGCTGGAGTGCGGCCTTTCGTTGAAACGCGCCAAGGCGCGATTGCAACCGGGGATTTCGTTCGCGCTGAGCGAAGGGGTGCGGGAAAAGATCAAAGCCATGCTTCCGTTCAAACCCACCGGCGCGCAGAAGCGAGTTTTGAAGGAGATCGCGGAGGACATGCAGGCGCCGCACCCTATGAGCCGGCTGCTGCAGGGAGACGTAGGCAGCGGCAAGACGCTGGTGGCGGCGGAAGCGGCGGTGATCGCGATCGAGAACGGATACCAGGCCGCGGTGCTGGCGCCGACCGAGATCCTGGCCGGCCAGCACTATTTGTACTTCAAGAGCCTATTCCAGAAAATGGGCTATGTTGTCGCTCTGCTCACCGGTTCGCTTACTCCCCGGGAAAAGGACCAAATGAAGAAACTCATGGCGGCCGGGCTGGTGCATCTCGGAATCGGAACGCACGCGCTGATCGAAGAGAGTGTGGAGTGGAAAAACTTGGGCCTGGCGATCGTTGACGAGCAGCACCGCTTCGGCGTGATGCAGCGGCTGCGCTTGGCGTCCAAAGGGACGCATCCCGATGTTCTGGTGATGACTGCCACGCCGATTCCGCGCACGCTCGCGCTCACCATCTACGGAGACCTGGATATTTCGATGATCGACGAAATGCCGCCCGGTCGAAAGCCGATCATGACCAAGCATGTTTCCGACGACCGCGTCGAAAGCGTCTATAGCTTCCTAAAAAAACAGGTGCTGGCGGGCCGGCAAACCTACGTAGTGTATCCGCTGATTGAGGAATCCGAGGCGGTGAAGGCCGCGCAGCAAATGTATGGGCACCTCTCGGAGAAGGTTTTTCCCGATCTTCGCGTTGGTTTGCTGCATGGCCGGCTGAAGACTGACGACAAAGAAGCGGTGATGGAAGCGTTCCGGCGCGGGGAAATCAACATTCTGGTGTCGACGACGGTTATCGAAGTGGGCGTGGATGTGGCCAACGCCACCGTCATGGTGATCGAGCAGGCCGAGCGTTTCGGATTGTCGCAATTGCATCAGCTGCGCGGCCGCGTAGGGAGGGGAGCGGAACAGAGCTATTGCATCCTGGTGACCGGAAAAATGAACGAGGGCGCGAAGGAGCGCATCCGAACCATGGTGGAATCGACCGATGGGTTCTACATCTCCGAAATGGATTTGAAGCTGCGCGGGCCGGGAGAATTCTTCGGGACTAAGCAATCCGGCCTGCCGGCGCTGCGGATCGCCAACATTATTCGCGATCACGATGTGTTGGAGATGGCTCGCGCCGAGGCGCAAGCATTCATCGCCGGTCCGCGGGAATCGGAGGAATTGAAGAGCGCGGTGAGCTACATTCGGGAGCATTGGCAACGGCGCTACGGCCTGGTGCAGGTGGGTTAGTGCGAGTGATCGGAGGCGAGTTCCGCAGCCGCCGCTTGAAGAGCGTGCGCGGAGTGGGGACGCGCCCGACGCCGGATCGGCTGCGCGAGGCCTTGTTTAACGTCTTAGCGCTCGACGTAGCAGGCAGCTTTTTTTTGGATGCTTACGCCGGGACGGGGGCGGTGGGGATTGAGGCCTTGAGCCGGGGCGCGAAACGCGCGGCGTTTGTCGAGAAAAATCGAGCGGCGGTGGCCGTGATTCGCGAAAATCTGACGTCGCTGGGTTTGGAGAGTCGCGCCGAAGTTTATACCGGCAAGACTCTACCTGTGCTTGAACACGTGGGGGCCGATATTGCGTTTCTCGACCCGCCCTATGAGATGGAGAGCGAGTATGAACAGGCGCTGACGGCGCTGGGGCGGGGCGGAAGCGAGCTGGTGATCGTCCAACACGACCGGCGCCAGGAGTTGAGCGAACGGTATGGAACGTTGGAACGGTTTCGGAGCTTGCAACAAGGGGACAATGTGCTGAGCTTTTATCGAAGAGCGCGGGTCTAGCGAACCTGGCCGATCTTCTGAGCTTCGGAGCGCATCTGAGCGCGGGCTACTTTCTTGCGCTGGCGCTCGACGCGCAGCAGTTCCTTGCGGCGGCGGTACTTGATGGAGCTGTCCACTTTTCCCCAGAACTTGCGGAAGTATTCGACCGCCGAAATAATGCCGAAGACCACGACGCCCCACATCCACAGCATGGCGAATCCGCGCAGAAACTCCCAGCGTATGCTAAGCAGGATCATCGCGATGGCAATTACCTGCGTAATCATCTTAGTCTTGCCGAGATCGCTGGCGTGGATCAGGTAGCCCTCCGCGGCGGCAATGCTCCGCAACCCGGAGACGGCGAATTCGCGGCCGATGATGAGCACCACCATCCACGCGGGAGTACGATGGGTTTGGACGAGCGAAACGAGGGCGGCCGAAATGAGCAATTTGTCCGCGATCGGGTCTAGCAGCGTTCCCACCGTAGTGATCTGTTTCCAGCGGCGCGCGAGGTAGCCATCCAATAGGTCGGTGGCGGCCGCAACGAGAAAAATCGATAGGGCCAGGAACTCGTTTGTGACCCAGACGACGCCGCGCCACTCGATCCGCAGGTCCTGCTCCACCAATACGGCGACGAGAAACGGCACGAAGAATATACGGAGAATCGTCAGCGTGTTCGGCAGGTTCATAGGACACTGAATGCTCGGAAATTGTTACGCTGATGCCAGAATATCATTCGACGCAGTAAGGCGTAAGGCGGCTTCGGACGGACTCGGGCACTTCGGCCTCCACTTCCCAGGTGGCGTCTTGAAAGCGGCTCGCCAACACTTTGGCATGCTCGTGCAATAAATGGATGACCGCGCCATTGCCCGCGGGAATCCGATATTTCGACCGGGTGGCGGAATTGACGGTGAGCATGCGGTCGATGGCCGCGAACAGGGCGTCCAAACCGGCGCCGGTTCGAGCTGAAATCGGGATGGCTTCCGAACCCTTGGGGCCGGGAACTTCGCCCAGAATCCGCTCGGCCAGGTTGCTGGATGGTTCGAGCGATTCGCCCAGGGCGTCCATCTTATTCAGGGCCAGAATTTGGCGGGTCTGATCGGCGCCGATTTCGGTCAGCACTTTGGCGACGTGCGCGGTTTGGTGAGGCGCGTAAGGCGAGGAAGCGTCCACGACATGCAAGAGCAATGAGGCATCCGTAACTTCTTCCAAAGTTGCGCGGAAAGCTTTAACCAGAGTAGTGGGGAGATTCCGAATGAAGCCGACCGTGTCGCTGACCAGGACGTTTCTGCGCGATGGCAGGGTGAGGTGACGAACCGTAGGGTCGA
>JBEKHQ010000530.1:0-3544 GCA_050012195.1 Bryobacteraceae bacterium
CGGTCGAATTCGCAAGCGGCCGCTACGCGCAATTGGCGATTCAGGGGCCGCGCGCGCTCGCCACTCTCGGCAAGCTGACCACCACGGACTTGGCGGCGATCGCCTATTATCATTTCGTCGACGGCGTCGTCTCCGGCGTTCCGGCTCGCATCGCGCGCACAGGCTACACCGGCGAGGATGGGTTCGAGATCTACATCGCTCCCGATCAAGCGGAGCGGATCTGGAACGAGATCCTGGGCGCCGGCGCCGAATTCGGCATCAAGCCCTGCGGTCTGGGAGCGCGAAACACTTTGCGGCTGGAGGCCAAGATGGCGCTTTACGGCCATGAAATTCACGCCTCCATCACGCCCTGGGAAGCGGATCTGGCCTGGATCGTCAAAATGGACAAAGGCGAGTTCATCGGCCGGGCCGCTCTTCTGAAACAGAAAGCGCAAGGCGTCACGCGCAAGCTGATCGGCTTCGAAATGACCGGGCGCGGCATCGGTCGCGATGGTTACGAGGTGTTGCTGGACGGCGTCCCGGCGGGCTGGGTCACCAGCGGCGGACCCTCCCCGACGCTCAACAAGAACATCGGGCTGTGCTACCTTCCCTGCGATCGAGCCAAGCCTGGCCAGCGCATCCAAGTGCTGATTCGGAGCCAGCCCGTGGAAGCGGTGACGGTTGCGACTCCATTTTATAAGCGAGCGAAATAATGTATCCAGAAAACCTTCGGTACACCAAAGAGCATGAGTGGGTTCGGGTGGAGGGCGACGTGGGCGTGGTCGGCATCACCGCACACGCGCAAGACCAGTTGGGCGACATCGTGTATGTCGATCTTCCCAAGCTCGGCGTGCGTCTGGAGCAGGGCAAGGCGCTGGGGTCGGTGGAATCGGTAAAGGCCGTTTCCGATATCTACGCGCCCATTTCCGGCGAGGTGGTGGAGGTGAACGACACGTTATCCACGGCGCCCGAAAAATTGAATCAGGATCCGCACGGGGCTGCGTGGCTTGTTAAGATAAAACTGTCAGCCCCCGACGAAACGAAGGCACTTCTCTCCGCTGACGAATATCAGTCCTATGTAGGAGCAGAGGAAGCCGGGCACTAGACCGGCGTTTCCCCGTAATCACACTATTGCGCTATCTACCGAAGTCTGATCTCGAGCGCCAAGCCATGCTCTCCGCCATCGGCGCCGCGTCCTTGGAAGACCTGTTCGCCGATCTGCCGAAGGAAGTGCGCTTGAATCGGCCGCTCGACATCGCGTCCGGAAAATCGGAGTACGAAATCGTCGATTATTTTCGCGCGCGGGGCGACGAGAACGCCAATGGCTACGCTTCTTTTCTGGGCGCCGGCGTCTACAATCACTACCGCCCGGTGCTAGTGGACACGGTGGTCTCGCGCGGCGAATTTCTGACGTCGTATACGCCGTATCAAGCCGAGATCTCGCAAGGCACGCTCACCACGATTTTTGAATTTCAAACCATGATCTGCCAGTTGACCGGCATGGAAGTGGCCAACGCGTCCATGTACGACGGTTCGACGGCGGTGCCGGAAGCCGCGATGATGGCGATGCGGCTGACCGGTAAAGACCGCGTTGTGGTGGCGCGCACAGTGCATCCGGAATACCGCGAAGTTCTGCTGGCCTACGCACAGCACCAGGGCATGCCGGTGACCGAGTTCGGCTACGACCGCGATCGAGGGACGCTCGATCTCGACGATCTCGAAAAAAAGATCGACGGCCAGACCGCGGCCGTGATTATTCAGTCGCCGAATTTCTTCGGCATCGTGGAGGATTCGCGGCGCGCGGCCGAGATCGCGCACCGGCACGGAGCGTTGCTGATTTTCGTGGTCGCCGAAGCCGTCTCGCTTGGGTTGCTGGAGCCTCCGCGCGACGCCGACATCATCGCGGGCGAGCTGCAATCCTTCGCCATCCCACCCAGCTATGGCGGGCCGTTCGCCGGAATCATCGCGACCAAGGAAAAATTCATGCGGCAGTTGCCCGGCCGCATCGTGGGGGAGACCAAGGATTCGCGGGGGAACCGCGCCTTTTGCCTGACCCTGGCGACGCGCGAGCAGCACATTCGACGCGAGAAAGCCACGTCCAATATCTGCACCAACCAGGCTCTGATCGCATTGATGGCAACCGTGTTCATGACCGTCTACGGCAAGGAAGGATTGCGCGAACTGGCGGAGCAAAATCTGGCTAAAGCGCATTACCTGGCGGGCAAAGTGCCGTTGCGGTTTTCCGGACCGTTCTTTAACGAGTTCGTGGCTTCGACGAACGGCCGAACACCCGATCAGGTGAACCAGACGCTGCTCGGTAAGAAGATTATCGGCGGACTGGCGCTGGAGCGCTTTTATCCCGAACTCGACCACGGCGTTCTGCTGTGCGCCACCGAAATGAGCCGCCGGGAAAAGATGGATGCGGTGGCGGAGGCATTCGCGAAATGATCCGAAAAGTTCGCCAGCACATCAACCAGAACGAACCGCTTTTGTTTGAGAACAGTTCGCCCGGCAAGCGCGGCTATCAGCTTCCGCCATTGGACGTTCCCGCGGTGGACGCCGCCTCCGTCCTGGGCGCCGGGAACGCGCGCGCCGACATCGAGGGTTTCCCCGAGGTGAGCGAAGTGGAAGCTATCCGCCACTTCACGCGCCTGTCGACGCAGAACTATGCCATCGATCTCGGACTTTATCCGCTCGGATCGTGCACCATGAAATACAATCCGCGCGTCAACGAGCAAGTTGCCCGCATCGATGGGCTGGCCTGGGCGCATCCCTATCAGCCGGAATCGCTGTCGCAGGGAGTGATGGAGGTGATGGGGACGCTCGAAAGGATGCTCGCCGAAATCACCGGCATGGATCACGTCACGCTTCAGCCCGCGGCCGGCGCTCACGGCGAGTTCACCGGCATTTTGCTGATTCGGGCGCTGCTGGAGTCGCGAGGCAATCCGCGCAAGAAGCTTCTCATCCCCGATTCGGCGCACGGCACCAATCCAGCCACGGCGACCATGGCCGGCTACGCGGTGGACAACATCAAATCCAACGCGCGGGGAATGGTGGACGTGGAGCAACTGGCGCGCCTGGTCGATGAAGACGTCGCCGCCTTGATGATCACCAATCCGAATACGCTGGGCGTGTTCGAGGAGAACATCACTAAGATCGCCGCTATCCTGCATTCCAAGGGCGCTATGGTGTACATGGACGGCGCCAACTTGAACGCTTTAGTGGGGATCGCGCGGCCCGGCGACTTCGGCGTCGACGTGATGCATCTCAACCTGCACAAGACCTTTTCGACGCCGCACGGCGGCGGGGGTCCAGGGTCGGGACCGGTGGCCGTCAAGGAGCCTCTCGCGCCTTTCTTGCCGAAGCCGCGACTTCGGAAATCGGGAGAGCGCTGGACCTGGAATTACGATCTGCCGCATTCCATCGGCCGCGTGCGCGCCTTCTACGGCAATATCGGGATGCATATTCGCGCGCTGGCCTACTGCATGGCGCACGGCGGCGACGGACTGCGCAACGCCACCATGGATGCGGTGCTCAACGCCAACTACATCCGGAAAATGATCGA
>JBEKHQ010000531.1:0-3536 GCA_050012195.1 Bryobacteraceae bacterium
GACCGGTCACGCGCCACCTTGAAGTCGCGTTTACCTGCGATGGAAATCTCAATTTCGTCTCCCTCTTTGAGACCGAGAGCTTCGACAACCACCGCGGGAAGGCGCACTGCCAAACTGTTGCCCCATTTGGAAACCTGCATAAAAGATATACCTAGTCCATTGTATATCTAAGGCAAACTTGGAATCAACGGTTGGAACATTGGCCCTCCTGATTTTTCAAGGTAGCCCCAGGCTTCGCCGGTTTGGCCACCGTCATCCGCATCGGCAGCACGATGACATCCGGGAAAATGTATACTGTCAACGTCCGGCATTCAAGGCAGGGAGGTTTCCAGATGGGTCTAAAAGCACTCGGAGGTCTGGCGGCGATCATCCTGATTGCGCCCGTGCAAGCGCAGATTCAGAAGGCGGTCAAAACGTCGGCTCCCAAGACGGCCTGGACTTTAGCGCGGACTCCGGACGGCCAACCGGACTTGCAGGGAATTTGGACCAACGCTACCCTGACACCTTTCGAACGGCCTGCCGCGCTGGAGGGAAAGGCGACTCTAACGGAGGAAGAAGCGGCGGCGATCGAAAGCCGGGCCAGCGCAAACCGCGCGGAAGGGCCGCCCAGACCGGGCGATACGGGCAGCTACAATCAAGCCTTTTTCGATAGTGGAACGACGTGGCTCGCCACGCGGCAAACCTCGCTGGTGGTGGAACCGTCGAACGGCAGGGTTCCGGCGAAACCTTCGGCCGAGGCGCAGCGGGACTACGATCTGGCGCACGTCGCCGATTCGTACGAGTACCAGACTAGCTGGGAGCGCTGCATTACGCGCGGGGTTCCAGCCGGAATGTTTCCCGCCGGCTATAACAACGCCTATCAGATTTTGCAAATCCCGGGCGCGGTGGTGATTTTCTCAGAAATGATTCACGAAGTGCGCGTGATTCCCGTCGACGGGCGTCCGCATCTGCCGGCGAGCGTGCGCCAATGGAACGGCGATTCGATCGGCCACTGGGACGGCGACACGCTAGTTGTGGATACCACCAATTACAACGGCAAAGGCATGATCGCCACCAGCGCGGCCACGGGGCGCGTCCGGAGCATCCACGAAAGCGAAGCGCTGCATGTGGTGGAACGGTTCAAGCGGGTGGACATGGACACCATCAGCTACGAAGTGACCATCGACGATCCCAGCATGTTTACCGCGCCGTGGAAAGTCTCCATGCCGCTGACCAGGAATGCGGAGTATCTGATCTACGAATACGCGTGCCACGAAGGCAACTACGCGATGGAGGACATCCTCCGCGCCGGCCGCGCGAAGGAAAAGGCGGAGGCGTCGAAGTAACCAGGACTCACCCGGATTCCCGGAGGGTTTTTTGCAATGCGGCGAACTGACGCGTGATTTCCTCGGCGAGCGGATGGCGGCCATCGCGCACCACGAACTCGCCATCCACCGCGACGTCGCGGATCGCAGTACGTTCTAGCGAAAAAACAATGTGATTCGCCAGCGATTCCCGGCCGGCGCCGGCCAGGGAGGCGTCGTTCAGATCCACGGTGAAGAAGTCGGCGGGGCGTCCGACTTCGAGCGCGCCGCCCGGAGATTGAAGACTTGCCGCGCCGCTCTCGGTGGCGCTCTGAAGCAGACGCTTCGCCAGGGCCTCGGGCTCCGGCCCCGTCGCCAGCACCACGCGTTCCAGGCGGCTCATGCGCAGGTCGTATTCGAGCGATCGAGCGTCTTCTAAAAGATCGATCTGCACGTTGCTGTCGGATCCGAAACAGATTCGAACGCCCGCGTTCAGAAGCCGATCGGCCGGCGATACGCCGTCGCCCAGATTGCGCTCCGTGGTGGGGCAGGCGCCGACTATGCTATTCGCGTCGCCTAGGAGCGCGACCTCTTCATCGTCGATGTGGATGGCGTGGATGGCGGTGAATCGCGAATCGAGCAAGCCCTGCCGGCCGAGGAGCGCGACCGGGCGGAGACCGTACTCGGCGATGCAGGCTTGGACTTCGGCGGGCTGTTCGGCCACGTGCATATGCACCGGCATTTCGCGCTCGCGAGCGTACTGGACTAGTTCGCATAGATAATCCAGCGGGACGGCGCGAATGCTGTGCGGCGCGATGCCGACACTGGCGCGGCCGGGCGGATACGTTGCCGCGATGGCCGTGCGCAGCGTCTCCGCATCGGCGATGAAGTCCGCCGGACCGGGCGTGTAGAAGCGGGCTTGAGCGGTATCGGCCGCGCGCCCAAAACCAGCGCGCGCGTAAGCGCATCGCAGCAGCACGATTCGCAGGCCGGTATCGGCGGCGGCTCGCGCCACTTCGAGCGCCATCAAATTCCGATCCTGGTACGGCGCGCCGCCGGGAGCATGATGGACGTAATGGAACTCGCCGACGGTGGTGATTCCGCTCCGCAACATTTCGAGAAAGGCCATCCGCGCGGCGTGATACATGCCTTCGGGCGTTAGCCGGTTGGCGGCGCGGTACATGGCTTCGCGCCAGGTCCAGAACGTATCGCGCTGGGCGGCGGTGCGCTGCTCCGTGCGGCCGCGGATGACGCGCTGGAACGCATGCGAGTGAACGTTCACAAGGCCGGGAAGCATGGCGAGGGACACGAGCCGTTGGGCCTTCGCCAGATCGGCAGGGTCGCTCGAGAATCGCTGGATGCGGCCGCCGTCGTCGGCGAACATTGCGATGCCCGAGCGGAACGCGCCGTCGAGGTAGATGAGATCGGGCAGCCAGCTCTTCATGGCTTCTCCGGCGGGACATCCGACAACGCGCGGCTGACTCCGGCGGCGCGATAGGCTTCGAGCAACGCTCCGGCGGCAGGGCCGTAGACGGCAGGGACCACCTGGTTCGGCGTGTCACCCTCTACGAGTTCTCGAAAGCTCTCGAGCAAGAGACGGCTTCGGAACACGCCCCCCAGGTAAGCGACGCGGGCGGGGTGCTCTGGCTCGAACAATTGCGCGCGGACGGCGGCGGCAAGCATGCTGAGTTGTTCCGCGGCGTCCTCGATAATCTTGACCGCGGCGGCGTCTCCGGCCTCGGCGGCGGCATCCACCAGCTTCGCGAATTCGGCGATGCGCGATCGAGAGAACTCCGTCGTGTAGAGGCGATGCAGCAACTCATTGGCATTGCGCGCGCCGGTTGCATCGAGAAGGCTGGCTCGCAAGGCTGTAGCGGTTCCCCAGCCCTCTTCGAAGCGAAGCGCGGCTCCGAGCGCCTGGCGGACGATGTCGAACGCGCCGCCTTGGTCTCCATAGATGTAACCCCAACCACCGGCGCGCGCGGCGAGGCCGCGATCATTGCGTCCGTAAGCGATGGAGCCGGTGCCGGCAATCACGATCACTCCGGGTTGGCCCGCCAATGCGCCTGACAGCGCGATCAACGCGTCATCGGTCACCAGCATGCGTTCGCTTGTAATAACCTCGGACACGATTGCTTCTTTGTCGGCCGGCCCGCCGCTAAATCCGAGGCAGGCGGACGCGAAGGCGATCTTATGCGCGTCGAGTCCTGCATGGGCGCAGGCGGTTTCCAAGCACTGCGTGAGGACTTGGGC
>JBEKHQ010000532.1:0-3536 GCA_050012195.1 Bryobacteraceae bacterium
CGCGGAAGGTGTAACGAACCGAGTCGTCACCCACTTTCTCCGCGGTGCCGCGCCAAACATTTCCATATTCGTCGCGGAGGCGTAAGTGCTCGCCGTAGCCGAACCCGTAGAGCCGCGTGGACGACGATTCTTCCTCGAAGTTGAAGAACCCACCAGGAATCTTGCTGTGGACTCGTCTGCGCTGAAAGATGCCCTTGAGGATCATCTACTCAACTATACGGTCTTATCCGCCATTCCCGGATAGGAGAATCCGCTTATTCTTACGGCGCGATCTACTTAGTCGGGGCGATCCCGATGCGATACTGTAAGGTGGTTAAACGTGCTTATTCATGAGGGTCGTTCTCCAGCGCGTCAAACAGGCGCGTGTCGATGTCGGCGGCGAAACCGTGGGAGCGATCGGCGTCGGGTTACTGGTCTTCGTGGGGATTACCCACACCGATAGCCAGCAGGACGCCGACTATCTCGCCGACCGAATTCTCCACCTGCGCATTTTTCCCGACCAGGAGCGGCGCATGAATCGATCCATCCTGGAAGCGGAAGGCGCATTGCTGGTGGTTTCTCAATTTACGCTATACGGTAATTGCAAGAAAGGGCGGCGTCCGAGCTTCGATCAGGCGGCCCCGCCCGAGCAAGCGCGCTTGCTGTACGAGTATTTCGTCCAACGTCTGCGGCTCAGCGATAGGCCGGTTGAAACGGGCGTCTTCCAAGCGGAGATGGAAGTGCATTTAGTAAATGACGGGCCGGTCACTTTCTCTCTTGACTCCGCTAACAATTCCGACTCGTAATTCATAAGAATCAGTCTTGTCACAATATGTAACTTCATCGCGAGGCCGCACTCAGGTATCATTCCAAAGAGGAGTTCCGATGCCCCGCCCCACAAAAACCATAGGTAATAGCTCGCTTTTGAACGCGGCTCTCGAAGGGCTGGAATTGCAAAAGCAGCGAATAGAAGAGCAGATCCGCGAAGTCCGTGCGCTTTTAGGAAAAGGCGCCGGCAAGCGAGGCCGGCCTCCGGGACCGTCCAAGGAGAAACGCGGGCCGAGCAAGATGAGCGCGTCCGCGCGCAAGCGAATCGCGGCGGCTCAAAAACGCCGCTGGGCTGAGTACCGTAAATCGCTCAAAGGCAAAGCCGAGTAGGTCCAATCGAAGCGTTGAACGATATCCTCGATGGGTCCGTCGGCAACCAGCTTTCCGCGCTCGAAAAAGACCGCGCGCCGGGCAATTCCCGCCGCGAACATCGCATTGTGAGTAACTATGATCTTAGCTTGGGGAAGCTCGCGGAGTAAGTGGAGTAAGTTACGCTGAGCGGGCGGATCTAAAAACGTGGTGGGCTCGTCCAGAACTAGAATCTCGGGCTGCATTGCCAGTACGCCGGCTAACGCTACCTTGCGTTTCTCGCCGGCGCTGAGGTGATAGGGCGCCCTGGCAAGCGCATTTTCCATCCCTACCTGTTCTAGAGCCGACCGGGCGCGTTCGGTCGCTTCTTCCGGCTGCAAGCCTTGATTGAGCGGACCAAATGCGACGTCTTCCAACACCGTCGGCATGAATAGTTGCTCGTCGGAATCCTGAAATACCATTCCAATTTTCGATCGCACCGCCGCGAGGTTGTCCTTAGTCAGCGGCAGGCCGCAAACCGTGATGTTGCCGTGGCCGCGCAAAATTCCGTTCAACTGCAAAACAAAAGTCGTCTTACCCGATCCATTCGCTCCAAACAGCGCCACCGATTCTCCGGCATTGAGCGTGAAGCTGACGCCGTCCAGAGCCTTGGCGCCGTCTGGATACTGAAAATGAAGATCGCGTACCTCGATAATCGGCGTCATTCGACGCGCACCAGGATGAAGAAGGAAATCGTTGCGAGCGCGAACACGGCATCCGACGCGCGAAACCGAAGGGGTTTCAACGGGGCGAACCGTCCGGCGAACGCGCGCGCCAGCATGGCCCGATGGATCCCCTCCGCCCGATAGTAGGAACGCGCGAACAGCACGCTTAACGCTCCGGCAGCTGCTCGAAAACGCGACCTCCTGTGCTTTGTGCCGGCGCCTTGGCGGCAGAGGGCGGCCAAACGCAGATGCTGGGCCTGCTCGGAAATCACAAACAGGTAGCGGTAGAGAAACTGCGCCAATAACACGAGCAACCGCGGCGTCCCGAGTGCCGCGAGTCCACTCAGCAAGCGCGGCAGCGGCGTCGTGCCAATCAGCAGCAGCACCGCCACCGTGGAAAGGTAACTCTTCTCCACCAGTGCCAACGCGCGCAGCCGATCGCCCGCCATCCAACTCATCAAGCCGAAGGTCAGCGAGAATGGCAGCACTCCCATGGCCCGTAAAAGCACACCGCTCAGCGGCAGACGCGCGATCAAGATGCCGGCCGCGAGCAGCGCGGCGTCAATCGCTAAAGTGGCGAAGGCATCGGGCGCGGTGGTGGCCAGCACAACCAGAAACGCCACCAGGGCCACTATCTTGGCTCTTGGATCGCGCGCGTGCATAGGGCTCGCACCCTGACTCCATTGATCCACCAGAACATGGTGCATCAGGCGCTCCGTTGCCGCCCAATCAGACGGCCCGCCGCGGCGCATATCGCGTAGATCAGCACTAGCCCGGCTAATCCTCCCGTGGCTCTACGCAACCATGCGGAGTCGAGCAGCGGCACCGTGTAATCGGCCAGCGGCGCGTGGAAACTCACAGTGCTGTGCAGGCCCAGTTTTAAGCCGAGCCTCTCGATTCCATCCGGCGTGGTGGATGCCAGCAGAAATCCGACCATTCCCAGGATCAACGCTACCGCGCCCAACGTGACCAGCACGGGCGCATTAGCACGATCCGGTCTTCGGACAAACGAGGGGTTAAGCTTGTCGATGGCTTGGATCACCGAGACGGTGATGGCGCCTTCGATCAGCGCGCTGATCGCGAACAGGGCGAGCGAAACCAAGATCAGCGGCCGCGGCATTTTGATCCCGGAGATCAACAGCTCGCCGAGCGCCAGCGATGCGCTGACCATTACCGAAAGCACCGCGCCCGCGAAAATAGCCGGTTGGCGGCGGCCGGCGCCCCAGATCCGATAGGGCCAGTATCCGGCCAATACTCCGGCGATCGCCATATTAAAAACATTGGCCCCCAGCGCGAGAACGCCTCCGTCCTGAAACACGAACGCCTGGATGGCGATGATCACGGTCATGATCAGCGCGGCCGGAGCAAGGCCCAACGTGCATGCCAATAGCGCGCCGCCCACCAGATGGCCGCTGGTCCCCACCCCCACCGGAAAATTGATCATCTGCGCGGCAAACACGAACGCGCCCATTACGCCGAGCAGCGGAATCCGCGAATCGTCCAGTTCCCGGCGGGCGCGCTTGACCATCAGCCCGACCGCGGAAACGGCGACGACATCCAAAGCCGCCCACACCGGCGTCGACAGGAAGTTGTCCGGAATATGCATTCGCCCGCAGCCCCAAAGTAGCACGATTATTCTAACAGTGTCACGAAACGGATCGCCTTCCCCGTCGCCCTCTCGATTCGCTACGCTGGCTATACCCATGAGCGAGCTCA
>JBEKHQ010000533.1:0-3531 GCA_050012195.1 Bryobacteraceae bacterium
GCCACGCAGGCGGCGGAATTCCTCAAATTGAATTGGCGTCGAAGTAGCATACGGAAAACTTAACAGTCTTCCCCGGCATATTCAACGTCAAAGAGCACTTTCCGCGCTCGCAAAAATTCCATTACTGACAGTACATAACGCAACGCGGCCCAGTACGATTCGAGATCCATTCGGCTTGCTAATTCGCGTGGGATAATGATGGTCGTGTCCAAAGCACATGAGCTCGAACAGCGCCTGGCTCGCACCGAGCAACAATTGCGCCTGTTGCAAAAGATCAGCCGCTTTCTGGTGCGGGAGATGAAGCTGCAGGACGCCCTCGACAATGTCGTTTCGCTGGTGGTGGAGTTCATGGAATGCGATTCCTGCCTGCTGTATTTGCTCGACAAGCGCGAGCTGGTATTGCGCGCCAGCAATCGCCCGTCGGCGGTTGGGAACGTGAAGCTGGCCATGAACGAAGGCTTAACCGGCTGGGTGGCTCGCGAGAAGCGCTTGCTGGCCATCTCGCGCGAGGCCTTTCGGGATTCGCGGTTCAAATTCTTCACCGATCTTCCCGAAGACACGTACGAAGCGTTCTTGTCGGCGCCGGTGCTTTCGCGCCGCGGCGTGGAAGGCGTCATCAACGTACAGCATCGCGATCCCCACGCCCATACCGGTATTGAAATGGAGTTGCTCGCAAGCGTCGGCGAGCAACTGGGCTGTCTGTTGATGCTGTCGCGAACCGAGCCGGCCGCCAGCGGAGATTCCGGCTTGGTTCTTTCTTCGGGGCCCCAGCGTGCGAGCGGAAGCTAGAACATTCGTTCTCGTTCTCGGCCTGCTGGGTTCACTGGCCTCGCTCCGCGCCGCCGACCGCTGGAAAATTCAATACCTCTATGACCAGCCCGGTTCCAACTTCGATATTCGCGACTTGGCGTGTCCCAGCGCCCGGCATTGCGTGGCCGCGGGCGTCATTACCGACAACAATGATCGCCAGCGCGGGTCCGTGGTTATTACCGATGACGGCGGCCTGCATTGGTCCCAAATCGAAGTGAAGGAGCAGCCGCTTTCTTTGTTTTTCCTGGATCCGACAACCGGCTGGATGGTCACCGATCACGGGCTGTGGTCGACGGTGGAAGGCGGGCGCGGCTGGAACAAGGTGGAAACTCGAAAAGGGATCCTGCAGGCTAGTTTTCTAGACTCCGCTCACGGCTACATCGCCGGAACCTCCAGCTTGCTGGATGAGACTCACGACGGCGGCAAAACCTGGGCCAAAGTGCCGGAGGCCGCGATTGCTTCCGCCAACGCTCGCGCGCTGAGCTTCGACTCCATCACGTTCCAGGGACCGCATGGAATCGTCATCGGCGAAGTCGATCCCTCCGTCCCGGCGCCGAAGTCCGCGAAAGGTTCCGCCAGCGCCGAGCGCCAGACAGCGAGTCGTCAGATGATCGTACTTGAAACTTTGGATGGCGGCGGCAAGTGGACCACCAGCTCTGTTTCCCTCGATGCCGGCCTCGGGCGGTTGAGGCTCTCCAAGCAAGGTTCCGTGCTGGCGCTGCTGGTATATACGCAAGCACACTCCACGTTGGCTTCCGCGGTATTTCAAATGGCTTTGGGAGATCCGCATTCCCGCATGATCTTCGGCCAGCCCGATCGCGCCGTAACCGATGTCGCGCTGCTCGCGGGCGCGGGATCGGTCAGCGATGGAGCAGTGATCGTGGCTGTGGAACCGCCCGGCAAGGGGCCGCGGGTTCCAATTCCCGGAAAACTCAAGATCCTCGAAAGCCCCAATCTCACGCTGTGGCAGGAGATGGACGTCGACTATCGCGCGCTGGCTCAGGCGGCGGTGGTGTCCGTCGCGGACAACCGGCACATTTGGGTTGCCACCGACACAGGCGCAATTCTGGGGTTGGTGGAAGGCCAGTGAAAAACAAACCGTCCTCGCCTTGTTTTATCCACATTTTGTCCACAGTGAAAATCGGGTAAGCATCTGATTCCAGGCCTGATAAAAGTATTGGAAAAAGGGTCTGTCATCGTTATTTAACCGTTGACTCCAAATGTGTTTCAAGCAATGATGGACGTGGTTCCAAGAGGTTTAGAGAGCAGTAAGCCTGGTGAACGGTAGCGAATCTGGAACATCGATCCGAGAGCGGATAGTTAATAAGACTAATTAACGCTTTCGGGGAGCGAAGGGTGATCGGGCCGGGCACTAAGGTAGGCTTCTCGGATTGAGCCGCTAGCCGAGCGCTACGATCCCGAGGGATGCGAATCCCGGAGGGGAGCGAAAGTTGGTGGACATTTGAGAGTCCTGAGCTTCGAAGACGGCAACGGGCTTTGAGCGTTGAACATCCCCGGGGACGTGGCAAACACATCCGAGGGTGGGAGTTGAAGGCCGAACGGGCTGGAAGAAGAGTTCAGGATTTCGCCGAAGGGATAGGCCAGGAGCGTTAACCTCGCTGCGGAGGCTTCTCGAAAGGGAACAATCGCTGCGGGCGAGCAAAAGGCCGTTTCGAGGCGTAAGTCTCTAACAGGTAGCAAGGCGAGCGAATTCTGGAGCGTTGAACCGTAGCGGGGCAAAGAAAGACCGTTGCGGGGAGCAAAAGAATACGGCTTCCACTACGCTGTATGCCAAGCTCTGACCGTGCATGCCGGTCGGGGAGCGGATTGCCGCCTGGGTCACTTGGAACCTTTTTTATTTTGTGGCGCACGCACTCATGCGTGCAGCGTTGGCACTCGTGCCGACGCCTTCACATAATCGGCTCTGAACCCTTCTAACGCCCTCACCAACTCGTCCACCACCGATCCGCGATTCTGGATTTCGAGACCTTCAATAGAAACCACCGGCAGCAAATCGCGCGTCGTGGAGGTGATGAAAACCTGATCGGCGCGCTCCAGGTCGGCCGGCGTCAGCGTGCGCTCCACTACCCGGATTTTCGGAACGCGCACCACGTCCAAAAGTAATTCGCGCGTGACGCCCGGCAGGCAGCCCGAATCGAGCGGCGGCGTCCATACTTCGCCTTCCGTCGCCGCGAAGATGTTGGCGGAGGTGCATTCACAAACCTCTCCCCGCTCATTTAATAAGACCACTTCATCGAAACCGCGCTGCTGTGCTTGCTCGTACCACGTGAGATTGTCCGACCAGGACAGGATCTTGCAGCCGGAAAATTCGTTCTGCGCGTGGCGGGCGTGTGGTTTCATGGCTAGCCGCACGCTCGATCCCCAGGGGTTCAAGTCCTTGGTGAAAGCCACCACGTCGAAATCGCGCTCCTGATCGGGCCCTTCGAACATCCCGCCGCGATTGCGGACCACCACCACGCGCAAAGTCGCGTTCCAGGCGGAATTTGCTTCGATCAGGCGCAGCAGTTCGGACTTCAGTTCCGCTGCGTCCCCAGGGAAAGGGACGTGAACCTTGGCCGCATCGCGCCGCATGCGATCCCAATGACGCTCATACGCGAACATCACCCCCTCGGCCACTCGTAAGGTGCTGAACACGCCCCAGCCGTTCAGAAGTCCCACTTGACCGGCGCTCAAGCTCTTCTGGTGAGCGTCCAAAATCTT
>JBEKHQ010000534.1:0-3528 GCA_050012195.1 Bryobacteraceae bacterium
TCCGTGGAACGCGCGGCTGAAGCCTCGCACACCGGTGAGAGAGCCCACGCCCACGGCCACCGCGAGAATGACAAAGAAGAATTTGAACGACGACGAACGCCCCTCGCGCCAGGCGATCTTGAACGCAGTGGACCAGGAGAATCGCATATCAGTCTTCGCTCACTACCAGGCCGTCGCGCAATTGGATACAGCGATTGGCGCGGCTGGATAACGCGGGATCGTGCGTAACCAAAACCAGCGTCGTGCCCTCGCGCTGGTTCAGCGATATCAGCAACTCGAGAACGTGCTGGCCGTTCTGCGTGTCCAGGTTCCCAGTGGGCTCGTCGGCCAACAGAATCGGCGGACGCACCATGAACGCGCGCGCCAGGGCAACGCGCTGTTGCTCGCCGCCAGAAAGCTGAACGGGATAATGATCGCGCCGATCGGGCAGCCCCACGCTTTCGAGCAACTCTCGCGCGCGCTTTCGGCCAGCCGAGCCGTTGCCTCCGCCGGTTAATTCGAAGGGCAGCAGCACGTTTTCCTCGGCGGTCAATGTCGGCAACAGATGATACGACTGAAAAACGAACCCGATCTTGCGGCCGCGCAGCAGCGCCATGCGATCCTCGTCCAGCCCTGTGATGTCCACGCCGTCCAAGACAATTTGGCCGGTGGTGGGCGTGTCAAGGCCCGCCAAAAGACCCAGCAAAGTGCTCTTGCCGCTGCCGGACGGTCCCATGATGGCGGCGAATTCACCGGCCGCGATCTCGAAATCGATACCGCGCAGGATATCCACTTTGTGCGTGGCGGTTTGGATGCTTTTGGTGACGCCCGAAACCCGGATTGCGGGCGTTCGGATAGAAGGGTCTTGCAAACTTCTATTATGGCATTGGGTGAGATTCATCTTCTTATCAATTGGATGCTGCGCGGCGGCCGCCGGTTTACTTTGTGCGCCTCCGGACTCGCGGCCGGTGATCGTGGCCTTTGGAGACAGCCTGACTGCGGGATTCGGCGCGGAGCCAGGCAATAGTTTCCCGGACTATCTGCAGAAGGAACTGGACCGTAGCGGGCTCCGGTGGCGCGTAGCGAATGCGGGCGTGAGCGGCGACACCACCACGGACGGAGTCAACCGCTTGGATGAAGCGCTACGAGAGAAGCCTCGGATCGTGATTGTCGAGTTTGGAGGCAACGACGGATTGCGGGGCCTGCCCATCGAGACCACGCGCGCCAATCTCGATCAGATGGTAACCACTCTGCGACGTGCCGGCGCCACTGTAGTGCTCGCCGGAATGACTCTGCCGCCCAACTACGGCCCGCAATACATTCGGCAGTTCGAAAACATCTACATAGATCTGGCCGCTAAGTACAAACTCGCGCGGATTCCGTTTTTGCTGGAAGGCGTCGCGACGCGTCCGAACCTGATGCAGCGCGACGGACTGCATCCGACGGCGCAGGGCAACGCGATGGTGGCGCAAACCGTGTTCCACGCGCTGAAACCGCTCCTTAAATGACGCCTCGGTATTAGATGAGTGGGGAGTCTTTTTTACACTGCACCGACGGCAGTTCGTACCCCGGCTCGCTGGACCGCGTCGGCCACCTGCTGGATTGCATCGAAGGCCTGCGGTATGACGGCGGTCAGGGAAAAGAACGGATGGATCATGCCCGCGTAGCGCGTGGATGTCACAGTGACACCTGCGTCTTCCAGGCGCTTCGCGTACGCCTCGCCCTCGTCGCGCAACGGATCGCATTCCGCGGTGATGACCAGCGCCGGGGGCAATCCTCGGAGATCGCGCTCCAGCAGGGGCGAAGCGTGCGGGTGGCGGCGGTCTTCGGCGCTGGACAGGTATTGGTCGCGAAACCACTCCATTTCAGGCTTGGTGAGCTGGTAACCCTGGGCGAACTCCCGATACGATCCGGTATCGAACGACGAGAGATCGGTCACCGGATAGACCAACGCCTGCAGAGCGATGGCGGGCCCGCGTTCGTCGCGGCTCTTGAGCGAAACGACCGCGGCGAGGTTGCCGCCGGCGCTGTCGCCGCCCACGGAAATCCGGCGCGGGTCGATGCCCAGCCGGCCCGCATTCGCAGCTACCCAGACAGTCGCGGCGTAGCTGTCGGTCACCGCGGCCGGGAACTTGTGTTCGGGCGCGAGACGGTAATCCACCGACACGACCACGGCGCCGGCGCGTCGAGCGATCGCGCTGCATTGAACCTCGTGCGTGTCGAGATCGCAGATCACCCAGCCTCCGCCGTGAAAATACACCATGGCAGGCCGGGGCGCGGCTGTCGCGGGGGTGTAGATGCGGATTGGAATGTCGCCGTCGGGGCCGGGGATCCGCAGATTCTCGATGGATTGGACCGGTTCGGGAGTCCCGCCGATCTGGTCGGTCATCTGGCGGATCAGCTTGCGCGCCTCGGCGGGCGGAAAGCTCTCGAGCGGAGGGCCGCCCTGGGCTTCGAACATTTCTAATAAAGAGCGGACGTTGGGGTCAAGTTTTTGGCTTAGCATGGTTTTTCCTAATCCCTAATCGATGAACGCGCCCACGAATCCGCGGACCCAAAAGAGCTCGCGGGTGTCGGCGTGATAGTTAGCCGATACGATACAGCATACAGTACGCTGGGGCGTGGCGCGCCGCTGCGGGTGCAACGGGGAACGCCGGAAATTGTAAATATGATCGAGTACCGTGAAGCCGGAATCGAGGACGTTTTCGCCATCGCGCGGATCAACAGCGACACAATGCGCGAGTGCGGATTGGAGCCGCCCGACATTTACGATTTTCAACGGCTTCGGACCCGGTGGGATGGCTATGTGCGGCGAATCCATCACCCGCGCCACGCGCTGGAGCCGCGCATTTTGTTTGCATCGGTTGCGGATGGTTTCTTGGTCGGCTATATCGCCGGACACTTTTCGCGGCGACATGACACTGAGGGCGAACTCCAGTCGATCTACGTGCTTAAGGAATTCCAAGGGCGAGGGATCGGCACCGCATTGCTGACGCGGTTGGCGGAATGGTTCGTTGGAAACAAGCGGCGGTGTGTCTGCGTCGGAATCAATCCCAAGAACCCATATAAGAGGTTCTACGATAAGCATGGCGCTCGCGCGATCAACGCGCATTGGCTGGTTTGGGACGACATAGGCAGCGTCTTGAGGGCAGACGTCGGCGCGCCGTAAAAATAGCGGTATGCTCTATCTGAGGGCAAGTATGACTTACCGGAATCCGATGATAATCGCCGCGCTGGCGCTTTTTGCGGCTGCCGCGCTCTCCGCGCAGAATAAGTCGGCAGGGCAGGTACCCCGAACGGCGGATGGTCACCCCGACCTTTCGGGGCTCTGGAGCAACGCGACGCGAACGCCGCTCGAGCGTCCGGCTGCGTTTGCCGGGAAGGCGACGCTTACGGAGGCAGAGGCGACAGCCTACGAAAAGCAAGATTCGGAATCGTGGCAGCAACTGGACGGGACGTCGGAAGGTCCGCTGCATGCGACGAAAGGGTCGGTGGGCACGGGCGCGTACAACGTCCTCTTCTATGACATGGGATCGGAACTAGCGCGAG
>JBEKHQ010000535.1:0-3524 GCA_050012195.1 Bryobacteraceae bacterium
AGACTGTAATGCGAGAGCGAGCCGAAGGTCAATAGAGAACGCCGAATCTGGTGAGCCAAAAGTTCCAGTACTTTCTCAGCCTGTCGGCCGCAGGCTATGGCAGAATAGAAACTTGTTGAGTGAAACCATGAAGCAGATTAGCGTCGAAGACCAGTTGCGGATAATGAGGGAGGATTGGGATCAACGGGCCCGCGAGAACGCCCGTCACTTTGTTAACACTGAGGAAACCGACTGGACCGACGAGAAGTTCTTCGCATCCGGCGAAAAGACCGTGGCGGAAGAGATTCTCACGGACATGGGAAACATCTGTCAGGGCAAGGCGCCAGCCGAAATGCGGGTGCTCGAGATCGGTTGTGGAGCGGGGCGGGTCACCAGGGCGCTAGCCGGGCTGTTCGGTGAAGTGCATGGCATTGATGTCAGCGGCGAAATGGTCCGTATCTGCCGCGAGGCCTTGCGCGATCGTCCGAACGCGTTCGTCTACCAGAACAACGGCAAGGATCTATCGGTTGTTCCGGACCTGCCCTTCGACTTTGCGTTCTCTTCGATAGTCTTCCAGCACATCCCTAGCCGCGAGATCATCGAGAACTACGTGCGCGAAGTGCAGCGTCTGCTTCGCCCGGGCGCTTTGTTCAAATTTCAGGTTCAAGGCAACGTTGTTCCCGAGCCGCGGCCCGACGAAACCTGGCTGGGAGCGTCATTCTCCGAACGTCAAGTTGTCGAAATGGCGTTGCGCTGCGGATTTGAAGCTCGCTACCGGTATGGCGCGGGGGAGCAATACTTCTGGCAGTGGTTCTTTAAGCGCTAGCGCCGCCGGCGGTTCTTCGAGCGTCGCCGGGACTCGTGGCCGTTTCCAGGGCGCGCGATTGAGCCCGCCGCGCTTCCCAATACTTCTTCATTCGCTTCGAAACTTCGAGCCGCTCCGCGGCGCTCATCTGCTTTCGCCCCCGAGCGCGCGCCGTGCCGAGACGAGCAGGCGCGCGCATGCGGCCTTCCAGCGTCGTGATCGCGGCATCCAACCGCTTCTTCTCCTGGTAAAGCTCCCGCAAGGCTTTATGGACGTCCATAGGCAAATGGAAACGCTTCTCCATGGTAGACGACTACGCCCGTGAAATCCAGCGCTCGTTAGGCTACTCCCTCTTAGAAGTACTGTCTAGATCAGCGCTTCAGGAACGGCCACTCGCGCAGGAAATGCAAATGGAAGTACGTCACCAGTCCGTATAATGCCGCCAGGATCGCAAGAGCGATAAGCACAAACTTGATCGCCGCGCGCCACGGGAATTTCTGGCCTTCGCGTCGCAGCACGATCAGGTAACTCAGGAAGACCCCCACGAAGTACAGAGCGCACATGGGAATCGCAAACAGCATCAGGTTGAAGACGTCGGGAGTGGGCGTGATGATGGCGGCCGCGATTACGATGATCAGAATGGCGTAGCGCGAGTGTTTGATCAGGAACCGCGGCGAGACGATGCGCAGCAGGGTCAGCAGGAAAATCAACACCGGTAGTTCGAATACCAATCCCACGCCGAGCGTGACATTGACGAACAGATCGAAGTACTCGGTGATCGAAACTACCGGCCGGACGTTGTTGCTCATGCCGATGCCGAGCAGAAATTCGAGACCGAAGCGGAACGCCAGGAAATAGGCGAACAGTCCGCCCGCGATGAACAAGCCGGCTGTAATCAGGACGAACGGCATCGCCCACCGGCGTTCCTTCTTGTACAGCCCCGGCGAGATGAAGGCCCACACCTGGTATACGATCCACGGCGAAGCGATGAAGACGGAACATAACAGCGGCAGCTTCACCCAAATGATGGAGAAGCTTTCCATGGGTGTGAGCTGGGCCAACTGCGGCGGATCCACCTTGAGATGCTTCAGAGCTTCCACCGCCGGATCGCTGATGATGTCCCACAGCTTTCCGGCGTAAATCAGGGCCGCCACGAAGGCCACTGCCAGGCCGTACACGGCCTTGAGGATTCGGCCGCGCAGTTCCTCCAGGTGCTCCATGAAGGACATGCGCAGCATGCCGTGCTCTTCTTCGTCCTCCGGTTCCTTCGCAACCGGCGGCGAGGGAGGCGGAGCGGGGGGAGCCGGCGGAGCGATCGGCTCCAGCGCCTGGATCGGACGAGGTTCCGCCGGTTCGCCGGTGGGCGCCGGCGGTTGACCCTGCGACGCGGGCGGTCCTTCGCCTTCGGGAGGCGGTACTCCCTGCTTCTCTTCGTCCATGCTAGGCTACGTCGTTTTCGTGTTAACTACCGACGGAATGGGATTCCGGCGCCGGCGGCAGAATGTGGGCGGTTTCGGAAAGTGCCTCCGAATTCGCCGTCCGCGGAACGGTTCCATTTCCGGGTGCCTCATGAGACACGGTGATTTCAGCGCCCTGAGGTGCGGGTACGCTTACAGTGGATGGATTTGCAGCAGTGGATTCATTCGATCCGGGGCTGACCGTGCCCGAATCGTGATAAGGGGAGTCGTACTCGTTGTAGTGATTGTAAATCTCGTTCGTGTAACTGCGCGTGACTTCCTTGATCGACTCGTTTTCCTTCTCCAACTCTCGCATGTGGCCTTCGAATGTAGCCTTGAGTTCGCTCTGAGCGCGGCGAAACTCCGTGATCGCCTTCCCGATCGACTTGCCCAGTTCCGGCAGCTTCTTGGGGCCGAACAGGAGCAGTGCAACCAGGAATATAACCACCATTTCCTGCACACCGACGGGACCCATGGAAAACCTCCGCTCCCATCATAGCAGGGGCGCTCGCGCTTCGTCCGGTTCGCTCGGGGCTTAGGCTTGCGCTGCTTTGCGAGCTTGCGCGGCGTCGTAGCTCTCGCCGTAAATCGACGGAACCTTGGCGCCCATAGGCCGCAAATAAGCCGACAGCTGGCCGCGATGATGAATCGAATGGTGCAGGTTGAACTCCAGGTACATCACCGCCGGATGTTGGAAGAGGCCGCGAAAATCGACCACCTTGATCAACTGTTCGCCTGACATTCCGGTCAGCCGTTTGAAATTCGTATCGAAGCCCGCGGTGTACCAGCTCAGGACATCGGCTGAGTTGCGGACCGAATCGGGACGACCCCCGCCGGCGAAATTGAACGCTCCCGACGCGACGCCATCCAGGAACATGTTTTCGGCCGAGGCGATGTGCCAGGCCAATTCCAGCGCCGACATAGATAACGGGTCAGGACGGTAATCGCTTTTACCGAGCGGAATCGCTTCGATCACCTTGCAGGTAATCCGATGTTCGTTCTTGAGCGTCGGCAAGGTCGCTTGCAAGAGAAAAGTAGCTTGTTCGGGTTGAAGAGGTTGCATAGACTTGGTGCTCCCAACACAGTATAAGCCCGCGCCAGGCTCCCCTGTCGAGCGATTTTCAAACGAGCCGCGACGATTTTCTTCACTTTTCTGTTGCGGCCTTTACAAACTTTGGGGCATAGTAGAAATTGAGTTGTACGATGTAGGGCGCACCCGATACCGCACCGCTTCACGCGAGACTCGTCGCGAGCGCTCTGCCTTTCAATCTATGGGCTCGGGC
>JBEKHQ010000536.1:0-3524 GCA_050012195.1 Bryobacteraceae bacterium
GACAAACAGGCGCTGCCGCCGTGCGCCGGATGCCGCAACAGGGCATAGGAGAACGGATTCTGGACATCCAGCGTGAAGATCGTCTCGTCCCGCTGGGAGAATCTGCCGAGCAAGTCGACGCCGTCGTTCACATACGTCACGTAGGCGCGTCCATTGCTGCGCTTATCCGCGTCGGTTCCTTCCGGCACATCGTATAAAAGCAGGCTCGCCAGGTGCGGCGTGTGGAATCGCGCGACCTCGGCATCGGGCGGATCTTGTCTACTCTGGAGCAGCGCGATGCCGAGGCCGCCCGCGCTGCCGAAGAATACCGGCAGGTAGGCGACCAAACCGATCAGGATCAAAGGCGCATTCGCCTTTGATGCGGCGCGGCCCCACTCGATCAGCAGGATCGCGAACACCGCATTGAGCGGGAACCCTCTCAACTGTCCATTAGTCGCCAGCAACAGAGCGCCGCCGATGAACGCCACAATCGCAAGTGCAATCGGCTGCCACGCCCGCTTTGCGTTGGCGCCGGCCAGTAATGCGAGAACAGCGAGCGGAAGGAAATCGGCGAGCCCCTTGAAGAACGCCCACCGGATTGTCCAGAAGCTCATCCCGGAACTCTTGGCCGCGCTCATCAAATAAAAGTCGTGCCATACGGCGGAAAAGTCGAAACGCAAATACGCCATCATTGCCGCGCCGGCGAGCAGTAAGCCCGCGAGAATCCCGGCGAAGCGCCAGCGGTTGTGTTGCGCCAGCAGGATCGAGCAAACCGTGAATGCTAAAGCGACCAGGAAGTAGCTCGGTTTCAGAAACAGCAGAGTGATTTAAATAACCCCGGTCAAAAACCCGCCCCAATCGCCGCGCGATCCTTGAAACGACTCCAGCACCACCAGACCCAGCAGCGCGTAGCCGTAGCGGTTGTACAGCATGGCCTGGCTCAGCGAATTGGGTGACAGTCCGACCGGGAAGGGCGCCACGGCGATCAGCGTGAGGGCCACCGACGTCAGCACCGCCGGTATCGCCGCCATGCGCGATCGCGTGAGCCCATATCCGAGCAAGCCCACCGCCGCGCCTACCAATGCGCTCGCGTAACCGGCGGCGTTCACCGAATTGTGCGCGATTCGCAGCGCAGCCGCGAATAACAGGCCCAACGCCGGGCCCATGCTCGGCCGAAAGTCGACGTCGGGCCGCTGTCCGTTCAACACTCGCCAGCCCGCGTCGAGCATCAGGAAAATGTCGTGGCCGTAGATCGTGGTGTGGACCGCGCCGATATAAGCGGTGACCGCGCAGATCGCGAGAATGAGCGCGGCCGCCGAAGCGTCGGCCCAATGGTTAGAGGGTTTGGCCCAGGTTCTCGCCAACGCTTCGAAGGAGCGGTAGATCAGGGGCGCTGGAGTCGTGGTCTGCAAGGAGAGGTACCGCTACGGTTGAACCGCGACCATCACCGGCGAAGTTTTCGTCGTCGCCCCATTGATTCGTTCGATGACGTAGTAAACCACCCGGCCCGGAACGAGATTCATGCGGACGCGACATCCGCTGCCGCACGCCGTATACTGCGTTGGTTCGCTCGCCCAAAGAAACGGAGCAGTGGACGACGCGCTGGAGCAACCCTGCTCTTGCCTCGTCGTGGGATACAAGCTATTCGCCGATCCATCCACGGGACCGTTTTCGGCGTAGCCCCAGCAAAGCCGCACCTGATCGCCCGCCGAGCCCGAGACGTTCACGTCGTATGGCACGTAGCCGGATCGCACCACCGAATCCTGCGGGGGAAAAGGCGGCAGAGATACTGCGCAGACTTCCGAACGAACTCCGTTCAGCCACCAGCACGGCACGAACATCCAAGCACCGTCCGGACTTGTTTTCGGCTCTGAATATTGATACTGCCCTCCGATTCCGGCGAAGGCGGTGGACAACATCCGCTGGCGCAGGCCGGCTCCGTCGAATTTTCCGGAAACGTCCATCTGCTGGATCTTGCCCGCGTTCGGTGATGCGTTAAAAAAACAGGGCGCCACTTCTTCGTACTGGTTGGTCAGGCACTGGTTCTCGCCGAGAGCAAAAGGAACGCTAACGTATCGATTCCCGGCGCTTGAATTGGTGCGGCACTCTCCGGCGTTGATCGCGTAGCAGGCCGAAAAGCTGGTCGCATCCGTGATCGTGTTCTGCGAGGTGACTGGACTGCTGATGTCGGCAAGCAAAAAACGCCCGGCGAATAGCGCGAACGGCAGGTTTTTCGGATCCGCCGGCCCGCCCGAATAAGGATCGCTGATCTGATAGACCTGCGACGTTCCCGGAACCGGCGTCAAGGTATCGGCGCCACCCGGACTCGACCGATATTCCGGCCCGTTGCCTGACGACGGATTGAGATGCCGATAGTTCACCGCCCATCTCCGATCCCACGCCGAAGCGGCCAGTTGCTCGTTATCCATGTAATCCTGGATAGCTCCGGCATATCCGGCCGACGATGCGGCCCACACCGGATTTCGGATAGTAAGATCCGGCAGCGGCTGCATGATTTGCTGAGTAAGAGGCAGATCGAAGAAACCCGCATATTCGGTTTGATTTTGTAAGTCGATCGCGACCGCGGTTCTGTTCCCGGGAAGCGAGCCTGGACTTTGCGTACCATGCACCAACACATAAGCCGGATTGTCGGGTAACCACGTCGCCGTGGGATCCGTCGCGTCCATCATCCAGTTAGCTGCGCCCACGATGAAATTGGCGGTCATTGCGAGCGACATACCGTCCGGGTGCGATAAGCCGGTGGTGGCGTACGGTGGCTGCGCGCCGTTCGGCCACACTCCGCCGCCGCGTACCAGCCATAAATTGATTAGCGTCGAGGAGAATACATCCTTCTTTACGACGATGAAGACCTCGTCATAGTCGTTGTAAGTCTCGTTAGGGCGAACCCAGTCGCCGACCGCAAGATTTTGGAGCTTCGACCATGCGCCGTTGACGATCGTCGAGCCGCCGGTACTGGTGCAGGGGAATTGTTGCGCTTCGTTCTGGCCGCCGGGGTAGATGGCGGCAGCGCCGGGTGTGTGGCTGCACGGTTCCGACGAGACCTGGACTTGAATGCAGTTGTTTCCGGCAGCGCCCAAGCTCGCTAGATATGCCGCCAGCCCAGTGGGGCACGCGTAGGCTTCGTTCGCAGCGATGGACGTGCCCTGTCCGATTCCCGCCATGGTCCAGTTCGGAGCCTGCGAGTAACCGGAGCGATTGACGGCTGCAACCGCCATTTCAAATGGACCGTAGAGCGTGTTACTCGCGCTTGCGGATGCCGGATAAGGCTGATCCAGAGTAAGTGAGTGGTATTTACCGATTGCATGAATCGGCCCGTGCACATAACCCCATCGGCCCGGATATTTCGAGAAACTGTCAAATACCTGGACCAGACTTCCGGTGGTTGGATCGAAGGCCGCGCAAACTTGAATATTGCGATCGCCGCCGCCGATGGCTGCCATGCATGTTCTTGCGAACCCTCCATTCACCACAACGTTTCCGACGGTGAAACCCGACAAATCGAATCCCGGATTGTAAGTCGAGTA
>JBEKHQ010000537.1:0-3523 GCA_050012195.1 Bryobacteraceae bacterium
AACGCCGCTGAGTGGAATTCTCGGCATGACCGATCTACTGCTGGAAACCGTTCTTACGGAGGACCAGCGAGAATACGTCGGCGCTACTCGTTCCTGCGCGGAAAATTTACTGGAAATCTTCAACGCCACCTTGGAATTTTCCGCCCTTTCCGCCAATCACATTCGGCTTGAGGAGAGCGAGTTTTCGCTGCGGGAAACTCTGCATGGTTTGATCTCGGAGTTCGCACCCAAAGCCGAAGCTAAGGGTCTTCGGCTAATCGGCAACCTGGATAGCTGCCTGCCGAATACTGTCTCCGGCGATGCGGTGCGCATGCGACAGTTGCTATCACACCTGGTTTCGAACGCGGTGAAATTCACAAATGAGGGGGAAATAGAGATTCGGGCTGCGGCCGAGAGTGCGCGGGAGTCAACCGTACCCATTAACATTGCCGTGCGAGATTCGGGAATCGGGATTTCCTCCGACAAACTAGCTTCCGTCTTCGAGTGCTTCCAGCAGATCGAGACCGGGCTGGCGCGCAACTACCACGGGCTGGGTCTGGGTCTGGCCGTGGCTCAAAAACTAGCCACACTGTTGAAAGCGTCCATTACGGTTCAAAGCGAGGTTGGGAAGGGCAGCACGTTTTCGGTTTCCCTATCACTGCGCCTCGCCTCGGATGCTTCTCCCACACTGGCGGAAGTTCCGGAGCTGCGCGGCCACATTCTGGTAGTGGACGACAATGCGGTGGCGCAGACCATCGCCAGTCACGCGCTGCGACGCCGGGCTTTCGACGTCCAGTGTGCAGGCGACGGAAGGGCCGCTCTCGAAGCCGCGTCGCAGCATCGGTTCAACCTCATCCTCATGGATCTGCAAATGCCCGGTTGGGATGGATTCGAAACTGCGGGACGCATTCGGAGCCTGCCTGGATACGCCGATATACCCATCATTGCCCTCACCGCGAATTGTTCGGACGACTACCGGGATCGCTGCCTGGATTGGGGTATGCAGGGCTTTTTGGCGAAGCCGGTTCGAACCAAAGACCTGGTGGCCGCCGTCGAGGAGCAATTAGTCTAAGAACCAGTGGACGTCTCGGCCGCGCTTTCCTGAAAACGGACGGATAATGTAAGTGGTCGTTTCGGTATGCTGACCACGCGCTCCACTCTCGCCGTCCGCGTCGAAGAGGCCCTAGCCGGCCGTAATCGGATCTGCGAGGAGTTCTTCGCGCAAGAGGCGCCCCGTTTGGCTCTGGCGTGCCGGGAAATGTCGGATCGCTTTCTGAAAGGCGGCCGCCTGCTCGCATTCGGACGCGGGCCCTACTCCACCGACGCTCAGCATGTGTCGGTGGAATTCGTTCATCCGGTGATCGTGGGAAAGCGCGCACTGCCAGCGCTCGACCTATCGATTCTGTCCGGCGCCTGGCTCAGGGCGATCCTGCGTCCCGAAGATATCGTCATGGGCTTCGGACCGCCCGAAGGCGATCCGGAAGTGCAGGCCGCCCTCGACGGCGCCGATGCTCGCCGTGCGATGACCTTCGCGCTGCCCGGAGACCGAGGCTCCTACTCCTGCCGCACTCCGACGCTGGATCCGTTCCTCCACCAGGAGATGATCGAGATGCTCTACCACACGCTGTGGGAAACGGTGCACGTCTTTTTCGAGCATCGCGAGCTGGGCCACGACGTAGGCAACGCCGGTTTCCTCTATCCGTTTCTCGGCCAGGAAAAACAGGAGACCGGCGGGCTGCTGGATGAAGTGGCCGAATCCATCCGAATGAAAGTGGGTGAAGACGCGAAACTGCGCTCGCGGGTGGCGGAGGAGCAGGCCGAACAAATCGTCAAAACCACGCTCGCCATTCGCGATCGGCTGGAGCGAGGCGGCAAACTGATCCTGTTCGGTAACGGCGGCTCGGCCACCGACGCGAACGACTGGGCGATCGACTGCGTTCTTCCGCCCGCCGGCTACCAACCCGTTCCAGCCGTCTCGCTGTCACTCGAACCGGCCAACATTACCGCGCTCGCCAACGACGTCGGCACGGAGTTGATTTTTCTTCGCCAGCTCATTGCGCAAGCCCGGCCGGAGGATGTGGCCATCGGCATCTCCACCAGTGGCGGATCGAAAAACATCGTCATGGCCCTCGAAGAGGCTCGCAAGCGGAATCTGTTGACCGTCGGATTGCTGGGCAACGACGGTGGCGAGATCCTTCGGCGCGGCCTGGCGGACTTCTCGCTGGTGGTCGGCTCGGACTACATCCCGCGCATTCAGGAAGTGCAGGCCTCCATGTATCACATCATTCGCGAGCTGCTGGAGGTAACTCGTCATGCCGAAAACTGAGCTCTACGGCTCGGCGAGTTGCCAGTTCACGCGAGAAATGCGGGAGTGGCTGGAGTGGAAGAACCGCGAGTTCGAGGAGTACGACGTGGACGCCGACCCGGACGCTCTGGCGCGCATGCTGGCAGTCACCGAGGGCCAGCGCATGGTGCCCGTCCTGGTGGAGGATGGCAAGGCGACGCAAATCGGCTGGCAGGGGCGCGGGTGCCTGGTGGGAAAGGCGCCGAACTCCTCGCGGGACTAACTCGCGCGTGCTGAGCCGCAGTGAAATCTAAACTCACTCTAATCACCGCTTGCGCCGTAGTCGCTGCGGCAGTCGTAATGGCTAAGTGGGGTGGCACCCTCTTCTGGCGATTGTTCCTTGTCGTTGCCTCGATCTTCCTCTTTTTCCAGCAGGATTTTCATCCCGGAAGAATCGATGCTCGACTTAGCTTCGATCCGTCTCGATACCAAAGCTGCCTTAGATACTCAGGAGCTCTCAGCAATGGCACTGGCGACTCGCAACAACCGGGACGCTTGCCCAGATTTCGAGAGGGATGTCGGCCGCCAGAAGGCTTTCTACGTAGATGCCCAAACCCTTTCTAAGATTCGGATTCGGACAGAATGCCAGTGTCAGGGCAACGGGCACGACCGCGGTGGCAACTTGATGAAAGTTCACATAACAAGAGGCCCGAACCGAGGTTCGGATGGATGGGTTTGCGGAACTGCTGTGGGGCTGACGGTGGCGCTTCCCCGAAAGACGAGATCGGCCGTGGAACTCGACGCAAATCGGCTGGCAAGGGCGCGGCTGCGTGGTGGGAAAGGCGCCGAACTCCGCGCGGGACTAACTCGCGCTGGCTTGACGCGGTGGAAGCCAAGTCCCTACAATAGGATCGTACACATAAAGGAGGCCGTATGTTCCGATCGATAGGCTTTCCTGAACTCGTGGTCATTTTGGTGGTCGCTGTTCTGCTGTTTGGCGGAAAGAAGATTCCCGAGGTGGCAAAAGGTTTAGGCGAAGGTATTAAGAACTTCAAGAACGCTCTTAAGACCGACGAACACCCCGACGAAAAGAAGCAGGCATAAGGCTTCCCGGAGTTGCTCGCAAGCTGAGCGGACCCCAATCGACATAAAGGCAAAACCCCCGCGAGGCCTTCGCGGGGGTTTTGGTTTTGGCGGATACGATTACTTCTTCTTGGGAACGATCGCGTCTTTGACCGCTTTGGCGACGCGGAACTTTAC
>JBEKHQ010000538.1:0-3522 GCA_050012195.1 Bryobacteraceae bacterium
GAGACGGGCGGTCGCCACTCCATGATGGAAGAGCTAGCGCGGAAGGACTCGGGTCCAGGCCCGCATAAACACACCTGGTCCGACGAAACCTTCTACATGCTTGACGGTGAAATTACCTTCCTGATCGGCGACGAAATCAAGACGGCGCGAACCGGTGACTTCCTCATGGTCCCGCGCAATACACGGCACGCCTTCCGCGTGACGAGTGAAACCGCGCGTTTCCTCAATGGCTACACGCCCGCCAGCCTTGAGGCGGCCCTGGTGGAGTTCGCGACGCCGGCAACCGAACGCGTTCTGCCACCGAAGAATGCTTCTGGGATTATCAAGATGACCCCTGAACTTCTGAGCAGATATGGCATGGACATGCTACCCGGTCCCGATCCCCTGCGTCCTGCGCACAACTAGTCCGCGCATGGCGTCATCATGCACTCCGCCTGCGTTAGTACCCTTTTCGCCGCTTCTTTTAATCGCCGCCAGTCGCTACTTACTCGCTCGATCCGTGTCGGACGATTTCCGCTGATGATCGAAATAGGCGTCCAGGAAATCGAGCGCGGCTTTCTGGGGCACCGGCTTTACCGCGATTTCATCGCCGAGACTCAAAAGTTCATCGCTAGCGGTGCGGAAGGCAGGCCACTTGGGCAGGCCTTTTCCGTTGGGATCTCCGCTCGCGGCGACGTCCACCCAATAGGAGGACATCACGTCGGCGAGCTTGTGATCGATATCCTGCCAAGGGCGCGGCTCCGATTCGTTGCCGGTCATCGCGAACGGCGCGATTTGCAGGTTGCCGAACACGTACGGAATTTCGGACCCGTGATAAGCGCCGGGCACGCGGTTCTTGCCGGCAGGGACATGGCTGAAGTAGTACAGATACACCTTGGATTTGCCGGTCTTGGTCTGCATCCGGGCCCACGTGCGCATCTCCCATCCAAAGGTCTGATCGCGCATGCTGGCGGCTTGAGCCACCCAAGCTTCCTTGTCCGAGTTGAACGGGTACAACTTCAGGAACGCTTCGGCGTCGGGGCCGTAACGCTTCGCGGCCAGTTCGCGGAACGACGCCGCGGTCGTGCTGGGCGGCGTGAACATGGTGCCCTCGTCGGAATTCGAACCGATGATCGTCGGAACGTCATTCTGCTTGCCCTTCGAATAGATGGTGTAGACGTCCTCGGGCAGGAACCACCCGTCCACATTCGCGGCGGTGGCGAAGCCGCTGGCCTTCATAAGATCTTCGGCGGACTTCGCGCGCAACGCCGACAAAGTGGACGCGCCTTGCGCCTGGCCCAATTTCACGCCGGCTTGCTCCATCTCGGCCAGCTTGCGAGCCGGCTCGAACTCGCCGCCGCTTTCTCCGATAGCCCTCTGGAACAGCCCATGCGCGAGCGGACTGGCGGTGAGATAATTGACGCTCCAGGATCCGGCGGATTCGCCGAAAATCGTGACCCGTTTCGCGTCGCCTCCGAACGCGGCGATATTCTTCTGAACCCATTCGAGCGCCGCGATCTGATCCAGCAGTCCGTAATTGCCCGATGCGTTGCGGTCCGATTCCTTGGTCAATTCCGGATGCGCGAAGAATCCGAACAGGCCCAGCCGATAGTTGATGGTGACCACCACCACGCCCTTTTGGGCCAGCGCTTCGCCGTTATAAAGCGAACCCGCGCCGCTCACCAGCGCGCCGCCGTGAATCCATACCATCACCGGATGCCTGTCTTTGGCGGATTTGGCGGCGGTGTAGACATTCAAATACAGGCAGTCTTCGCTCATGGCGCCTTCCGCGTTGCCGGGACGCCGCTGCATGCACACCGGAGCGAACGTGCTCGCATCGCGAGCGGCACCCCACTTGGCGGGAGCTTTAGGCGCGCGCCAGCGCAGATCGCCCACCGGCGGGGCCGCGAACGGAATGCCCTTGAAAACCAGAACGCCGGAGCTGGTGGGGGCGACTTCGGTGAGCAGTCCCTCGTCCACTCGTACCGGTTGCGTTATCGCGGCGGCGAGCGGCAACACGGCCGCAAGGAAAACGGTGGCGCGGAAAGTCAGCATGAACAAATCATACACCCGATGCCGCCCGGAAAACAGGCGTCCGGCATGACGTATGATGGCGTGTTATGAGCACGCTTGCCGAGCCGAACGTCCGGACGAAGTGCTCTGAAAGAATCGCGCGGCTGGATCCGAATGTCAGCCCGAAGTGGGGACGCATGACAGCCCCGCAGATGATCTGCCATCTGAACGATTCGTTCCGCGTCGGCGCCGGGGAAAAGTATGCCAGCCCGGACACCAATCTGTTCAAACAAACTGTTTTCAAGTGGGCCGCTCTGCACAGCCCCTTTCCTTGGCCGCATGGCGTGCCGACACGGCCCGAACTCATGCAGGGCACTGGCGGAACACCGCCGGCCAACTGGGACAGCGATTGCGCCACGTTGCGCGCCTGGATGCACGCGTTTGCCGATCGGACGACGTTCGCGGTGCATCCCATCTTCGGCGAAATGAGCCGGGCCGACTGGCTGATTTGGGGCTATCGTCACATCGATCATCATTTGCGCCAGTTTGGTCAGTAATAAAAATCCGATAGGAGGCCCGATGAGCTACCGGCGATCTCAAGCGTCCATTCTTGCCGCAATAAGCGCGATGGCGATCTGGATGCTATTCCCTACGTCCGTTGCCGCCCAAAACGGAGCGTCTGCCAAGTCTTGGACCCCGTCTCGCACGCCGGACGGGCAGCCCGATCTCCAGGGCATTTGGACAAACTCCACGTTGACCCAGCTTGAGCGTCCCGCGGACTTTGCTTCCAAACCCGTGGTCACCGAAGCGGAAGCGATGGCCTATGAAAGATCCACTCTGACCCAGCGCAGCCGGGATCGACGCGACGGCGGCCCCGAAGTAGATGTCGGCCGCGCCTACAACGAGCTGTTCTTCGAACAAGGCGACAAGCTGGAGCGCATCGATGGCAAAATTCGAACGTCGATGATTGTCGATCCGCCCGACGGCCGAATCCCCGCGCTAACTCCGGAGGCGCAGGCGAAACAGGAGGCCCTTCGCGCCCACGCGCAGCTTCATCCCGCCGACAGCCCGCGTGATCGATCCTTGCCCGAGCGGTGTCTTTTTTGGCCAACCTCCGGGCCGCCCATGCTACCCGGTCCGTACAACAACAACTATCAGATCGTGCAGACTCCCGGCTATGTGTTGATCTTCAGCGAAATGATCCACGAACCGCGCATCATTCCGCTGGATGGCCGTCCCCATCTTCCGCCGGGCACGCGCCTGTGGCTCGGGGATTCTCGCGGCCATTGGGAGGGCAATACGCTGGTAGTGGAGACCACCAATTTCAACGGCAAGGCCAGATTTCGCGGATCGGACGAGAATCTGCGCGTGACCGAACGCTTCACGCGCGTCGCTGGGGACGCGATCGTCTACAAATTCACTATCGACGATCCCACCGTGTTCACCAAGCCTTGGACCGGCGAGCTTCCGTTCCTCGCGACGTCCGGGCCCATCTACGAGTACGCGTGCCACGAAGGCAATTACGCGCTG
>JBEKHQ010000539.1:0-3512 GCA_050012195.1 Bryobacteraceae bacterium
ATATGCTCAGCCTATCAGGCTGCCCGGTTTTGGACTGGATGGGCGAGAGTCCGTCCAGGATATGCAATCTACTGACGTAGCGTCCATAAAGATCCTGTTAGCTCACCTGGCAGCCTGCGGCGGAAGTCTTGGACAAGCTCAAGCATGTCCCACAAGCCTTGTAAGCGCTTGATGGACAGTGTGGGACATGCTTTAGCTTGTCCTGTTCGGGCTGCAGTGAGACTTCTGTCACAGGCTACTAACCGATTAACCGCGACCAAACCGCCGTGGGATCGGGATCGAACACCACCGCCGCATCCGGGGGCGTAACCTGCCACAGGCCGCTCGCAACTTCGTTCTTCAACTGTCCGGGAGTCCAGCCGGTGTAGCCCGAATAAACGCGAAAACGCCGCGCCGAAGCGCCGGCGGCCGCCAAGCCCTCGATCGCCTTCCGATCGCCAACCCAATATACGTCACCGAAATCACGTTCGCCCGCGATTGGTTTGGAGCGCGTCCGCAGCAACCCGCGAATACCGAGATCAATCGGGCCGCCATCATACACCTCGCCGCGCGCCGTTTTGAGATCGGGAAACAGCCGCGCGACCGGCATGCGGGTAGGACGGTTCAGCATCAACCCGATCACTCCCTCGGAGCTGAACTGAATCAGCAGAATCACCGATTCTTCGAGATCCGGATCGCGCGACTTTTGGGTCGCCACCAGCAGCTTTCCCGCCCCTAGTTCCTCGGTCCGTGCGGGAATTGCGGCTGCGGCCGCCAACAGCAAAGAACGCCGCGACAGCGTAATCACGCGGGTATTCCGACGAACCGATATCCCACGCCGCGCACCGTGAGCAGGTGGCGGGGACGGGTGGGATCGTCTTCGATGTAGCGCCGCAGCCGCACGATGAAGTTGTCGATGGCGCGCGTGTCGGTGTCTTCGTGCAAACCCCAGACATCCGCCAGCATGGCCTTGCGGGAAACCTGCTTGCCTTCATGTTGGATGAGATAACGCAGGACGCCGGCCTCCATTACCGTCAGCGGGAAAACCTGATCCTTCACTCGCAATTCCAAGCGGTCGAAATCCACTGACTTGTCGCCGAAGACGAACGTCTCGTTCGATGGCGGCGGCAGAGGAGCGTGGTTCGACGCCGGCGCCGATGATGCCGCGGCTCGCATCCACTCCCGGCGGCGAAGCAGTCCGCGGAGGCGCGCGATCAGTATGGCCAGCTCGAACGGTTTCGTGAGGTAGTCATCCGCTCCGGCGGCGAAGCCTTTCAGCACATCCTCGGGGTGCCCTCGCGCGGTCAACATGAGCGTAGGAATGAACTGCCCGGCTTGCCGAAGTTCCGACACTACCGTGAATCCGTCCTTGCCAGGCAGCATTACGTCCAGTACCACCACGTCGAACGCCGCCGGATCGAGCCGCAGCAGTTCCAGCGCGGTCTCGCCGTTATCCACCACCTGGACAGGGTAACCTTCGGCTTCCAGATTGAAGCGCAGCCCGTCCGCAAGGTGCTGCTCGTCTTCGACGATCAAAACCCGATTCATTTTGCCATGGGGAGCTGCAAAACGAAGGTGCTGCCTCGGCCGGGACCCTCGCTCTCGGCCCAAGCCCGGCCGCCATGCCGCTTAGCCACGGAGCGGACGATGAAGAGCCCCAGTCCCGTGCCTTTCACGCGAGTGGCCAGCGGTCCAGGGACGCGGTAAAAGCGCTTGAAGATCTGTTTCAACTCGATGTTCGGAATGCCGACGCCCTGATCCTTCACCCGCACCGACACGAAGCGCCCGTCCACCGGGCTGGTCTCCACCATCACCTTCACCGGGTTGCCCGAATACTTGACTGCGTTGTCGATCAGGTTGGAGACGGCGGCTCGAACTTCGTCGGGGTCCGCGAGAACGGTGACCGGCGGCCCGGGGTGGAACTCGAAGGCATCCGCGGGAACGCGATGCACCGTGAGCGCTTTGGCCAGGCATTCCTCCACCACGCCGTTGACGTCGATCCGCATCAGGTTCAGCTTGTGGTGGCTGGTGGAACCGATTCTCCCCGTCCTGAGCACTTGTTCGATGGTGGCGAGCAAGCGCTCGCTGTCCTCCACCATGGTGCGGTAGAACTCCTGGCGCTTGGGTTCATCGACGGCGCGCGTTTGCAGAGTCTCGAGATAAAGCCGGATGGAAGCGATGGGAGTTTTCAGTTCGTGCGTCACCGCGTTGATAAAGGCGTCGTGCTGCTCGTTTCGCCGCACTTCCCGGACCAGAAACGTGGTGTTGACCACCACGCCGCCGATGATCGTCGCCAGCAGCAATACGCCCAAGAATAGAAGGATGCCGGTATGCCAGTTGAGCAAAACCCATCCGACATAAAACAGCAAAATGACGGAAACCAGGCCAACACCCAGCACGATAAAAAACGTGATGGACCTGCCGCGCCCGGGGACTACCATGCTTCCACTCTAGCGTGAAGCGGAGCTGGAGCTAAGCTTCAGCCATCTTCGCCGCGTGTTCCGGCTGATAGCAGCATCGCGGATCGCCTTCCAGATAGTTGCCGGTCATGGCGAAGGCCCTGGCGCGCGACCCGCCGCACAATCTTTGGTATTCGCAATAACCGCACTTGCCTTCCCTCGCCGCCGGATCGCGCAAGGTCTGAAAGAGGCTGGAGTCGCGATAGACATCCACCAGCGATTCCGTCCGAACGTTGCCGCCCGAAACGGGCAGGTATCCGCTGGGATAGATTTCGCCCGTGTGCGAGACGAAAACGAAGCCGCGTCCTTCGCCGACTCCCGTGGTTCTCCACAAGAGACGGCCGTTGGCGCCGCCGCGTCCGCCATGTTCGGCTTTGAGCTTTTGCGCGATGTAGCGCCGATAGTGCAAACCTTCGGTGGTCTTCACTTCAAACGGAGCAACCTTGGAGATCTCGTAGAGAAACTCGAAGACCTCCTCGAAATCCTCCGCGCTCAGTTCGTCCTCCGTCGCCGAGTCGCAGTTCACCATGAAAAACAGGCTCCACATTTTCGCTTGCACTTCCGCCACTCGCTCGGCAACGTGACCCAAGGTGGCGAGATTGCCCCGCGTGACCGTGGTCTGAACCTGCGTGTCCAACCCGGTTCTCCGGGCGTGCTGGAGCGCGAACATGGCTCGGTCGTACAGGCCGGGAACATTACGGAATCGATCCTGGGTTGGGGCATCTGGCCCATCCAGACTAATGGCCATGCGCGAGATCCCGCATTTTTGGAACTCGTCGATGGCCTCGGCCGTGAGCAGCGGCGTGGCGCTGGGCGTGATGTTGGTTCTGAGGCCGGTGGCCACGCTGTGCCGTGCGAGTTCGAAGATGTCGGGGCGTTTCAACAGATCGCCGCCGGTGAAAACCAGGAGCGGGTTCCCAAATCGTTTCGCATCATCGAGAAGTCGTTGGCCCTCCTCGGTAGTCAGCTCGTGCGGGTCGCGGTCCGGCTTCGCCGAAGCGCGGCAGTGATTGCACGCTAAATCGCAGGCTTGCGTAACTTCCCAGACCACCAACAGAGGCGACTGATTGAAAT
>JBEKHQ010000540.1:0-6243 GCA_050012195.1 Bryobacteraceae bacterium
AGAACTGAAAAATGAATCCGATCTTGTCGCGGCGCAGGCGCGTCAATTCGTCGTCGCTAAGCCCGCTGAGGCGGCTTCCGTCGATTTCGATTTCCCCGGACGTCGCAGTATCGAGGCCTCCGATCAGATTCAACAGCGTCGATTTCCCCGAACCCGACGGACCGACGATGGCCACCATCTCTCCGCGGTCTATCGCGATATCAACGCCGTCCAGCGCCGTGACCTGGCGTTTTCCTTGAAATGTCTTGGCAACTTTAGCGAGCTGAATCACCTATCAGCTATCATGTCTTATCGCGATGGCGCAACGCACGCACCGAATGCGAATCGGAATCGACGCAGGCGGGACCTTCACCGATTTCATCGTCTATCACGACTCGGGCGCGCTCGAAACGTTTAAGCTGCCTTCCAACCCGCGCTCGCCCGCCTCCGTCATTCTTGCCGGACTCGAGCAAGCCGCCGCCTCGCGCGACGCCGAAGTGATTCACGGCTCAACCGTGGCCACCAATGCTCTGCTCGAGCGTAAGGGCGTGCGTACCGCGCTCGTGACTACGGCCGGTTTCGAGGACGTAATCCACATCGGACGCCAGAATCGCGCGGAGCTATACAATCTGACTCCCCAGCCTCGGGTCTCGATTATTCCGCGCAGCCAGTGTTTCGGAGTGCGCGAACGAACCTGGTTCGACGGGGCTCTCGCGCGGCAGCCGTCTCGCGCCGAATTAGCGCGCTTGAAGAAGCGTCTGCGCGCCGCGCGCGTCCAGTCCATCGCGATCTGCTTTCTGCACGCTTATCAAAATTCCGACAACGAGAGAGTTGCGGCGGAAGCGCTCGAAGGGCTCGGCTATCTGTGCGCTTCGCACGACGTCTGCCCCGAATTTCGCGAGTACGAGCGCACGTCCACCACGCTGATCAACGCGTATGTCGGGCCGCTCATGGACAAATATCTCGGCGAACTGGAGAGCGCCAGCCGTCAGTCCATCTCGATCATGCAGTCGAACGGCGGCTTCATGTCCACGCAAGAGGCGCGCCGTCATGCGATTCGCACGCTGCTTTCCGGACCCGCCGGCGGCGTGGTGGGAGCGCTCGAAACCGGCCGCCTCTCCGGATTCCCGCGCATTCTCGGTTTCGACATGGGCGGCACTTCCACCGACGTCAGCCTGTGCGACGGCGCCCCCCGCGAAACAATGGAAGCCGTAATTGACGGATTCCCAGTGCGCGTGCCGATGCTCGACATTCACACCGTCGGCGCGGGCGGCGGATCCATTGCGCGCGTGGACGAGGGTGGTCTGCTGCGGGTGGGTCCCGAGAGCGCGGGCGCTGTTCCCGGACCCGCGTGTTATGGCGCGGGCGACCTTCCCACTGTCACCGACGCGCACGTGGTCCTCGGCAGGATCGCCGCCGATCAGCTCATCGGCGGCCAGATGCATCTGAATGTGGATCGCGCGGCCGCAGCGATCGATTCGCTCGCGCGCCAGCTTGACATCAGCCGCGTGGCCGCCGCCGAAGGTGTCCTGCGCGTCGCCAACGCGAACATGGAACGCGCCATTCGCTTGGTCTCGGTGGAGCGCGGCTACGATCCGCGCGACTTCGCGTTGGTCGCTTTCGGAGGCTGCGGCGGATTGCACGCCTGCGAGATCGCCCGCGAGTTGGGCATCCGCACGGTGCTGGTCCCCGAGTACGCGGGCGCGTTGTCGGCGCTGGGCATGCTGATGGCCGACCGAGTCCGCGATTACGCCGCGGGCGTTCTCAACCGGCCCGGGATCGAGCGCGAGTTCGATCGTCTGGAGCGCAAGGCGCGAAAGGAGTTGCCCGGTGCAACGCTCGCGCGGTTCGCGGACATCCGCTACACCGGCCAGAGCTACGAGCTAACGGTGCCCTGGAGCGCCGCCCATCCCGCGCGAGCGTTCCATCGCGAGCACCGGCGGGTGTACGGCTACTCGGACCCTACGCGCGCCATCGAAGTCGTGATCGTTCGCGTGCGCGCCAAGCTGGCCGTCAAGAAACCCAAGTTGGTGTCGAGCCGCGCGCGCCGCCCCGGGTTTTCGGTGAAGCCATCGATCCGGCGCATTCACAGCGCGGGAGCCTGGCGCGCCACTCCGGTCTACCGACGCGAAGCATTGTATGGCGCCGCCGCATTGCGCGGCCCGGCGCTGGTGATCGACTACGGCTCCACGACTTTGATCCCGCCCGGATACCGGGTATCGCTCGACAAATCCGGCACCCTGAAGATCTTTGAAATAGCAGATCGCTGAAGTCGCCAATTCGGCCTGCCCGGACGCATTAGAACAGGTCCGACAGCGTCAGCGGGCCGTCCGCCTTCGCCCAGGCCGCGCGGAACTGCGGTTCGAGCAGCGCCGCCTCATCCGCCTTGCCTTGTTGCTTTAGCGCTTCCATGAGACCGAACAACGATCGTCCGTTGCGCCGGTTGTCCCTGAGATCCTGCCGGAACACTCGCTCCGCTTCATCGGCCTGGCCATTCGTCAGGAGCGCCGCTCCCAATGCTTCCCGCGTCGGCGGATAATACCAGTCGGCGGGCTCGTCATAGCCCAGCGCATCCTCGGCCGCCACCGCCAGCTTCAGCTCGTCCACCATCTTCGTCCCGTCATGATTGGCCTGAGCGATCTTAGCCGCGAGCACGTGCTCCGCGATCTTCATGACATCAGGCTCAGGATTCAACCCGAACGATCGCTCCTTGGGCAGTGCCGCTACGCCTTTCTCGAAGGCCTGCTTCTGTTGCCCTGCCTCAGCGAGCTTACCTTGCGACGCAAACGCCAGCCCCATTGCGACAGAACCGGCTGGATCACTAGCGCCGTCCGCTTAGCCGCCGCCAGCGCCTCGCGGTTCCGCCCCTGCATGGTGAGCGCCGCCGAAAGGAAGTGAACGTTGTGGGTGTAGTAGCTGGTGTACACGCCGGGCGCGTTCTTCAGAAAGTATTGCCGGTCGGCCTCGGCCGCCGCTACGTTCACGCGCGCGGCTGAATCGTAGTCGCCCAGCCGCATGAACGTGTGCGCGGGCATGTGTACCAAGTGCCCCGCTGCCGGGGCCAGCGCTCCCAGTCGATTAGCGCTCGCGAGCGACCGCTCCGGGAACGGCGACGCCTCCACGGCATGAATGTAGTAATGATTGGCTCCCAGATGATCCGGATCTCGCGCGAGCACACTTTCCAGAACGCGGATCGCCTCCTCCGTTCCCTCCGCCGGCTTACCGTCGTGCGTCCAAAGCTTCCATGGGTGCAGATTCATGATGGACTCGGCGTAGAACGTGGCCGCGTCCAGGTCGTCCGGATACTTCTGGGACAAGCCCCGCATCGCCTCCATGTACTTGCGATCCAGATCGACGCGCTCCGTCCGGTATTTCTTCTCGTAGCGCACTGCCAGGGCATCGATGTAATCTTTTTCGCGCGCCGACGCGTGCTCCTTCAAAGCCAACGCCTGCTGCGTGGCCGCGTAAGCCCGCTCGTTGTTCTGCTCCATCAGAGGCAGGTTGATGTTAGTCCCCAGAGCGTACCCGACGCCCCACCATGCCATGGCCAGATGCGGGTCCAGTTCGGCAGCCCGTTCGAACGATTTCACCGCCGCCTCGTGATTGAACCCATAGATGAGGCACACACCCTGGTCGAAAAACTGCTGTGCCGTGGCGTTTTGGGTGGATACTGCGTGGTGGAGTTTCCCTAGACCCGGCGTGAGCACCGCTTTGCCCGGCGCCGCCGGCGGCTCCGGATGATGCTGAGCAAACAGCGCCGTTGAAATCAGCGCCACCGTGTACCGCACTGTCAGGCTTGGCATGCAGTCTATTTTCCCGCCCGGATTTATCGTACGCAAGCGCTAGAATCACACGCTCAAGATTGGTGAAAAAATATCGGGGGCCCATTAGCTCAGCCCCCTCTGCCTGAATGGCTAGACTTACTTATTAGTTGTTATCTTTTGTGCTCGGCTACGTGGCCCCGTCCATCCCGGGCTTCGTTTCCTTGGAAGTGCGCACTATCGACACGCTTTGACGACTCGGCTTTTTCGCCGCGTTTCGGCATTGGGCCCTTATAGCCGTGTTCCGGATGTAACCGGTTATCAACGTTGCCCTGGAAGTCACTAGCACCATGGAACCAGGGGCCAACGCCGATGAAGCCGTCCCCATTGAACCACTCTGGACCATAGTAGCCAGTGGGGGCGCAGTCATAAGGAGTGGCGTCGTAATAACCATAGGGACAATCAGGAGCTACGCCGACTTCGACGCTGACCTGAGCCTGTGCTTTGGGGGCGGTAGCCGTGATGCCGATTCCGGCAACAGCTAACACTAAGAATGTAAATCCGCGCATAAATTCACCTCGCAACTGTAAGAGCACTTCCCCCGCCGACCCTGTAGAAGCGGACATCGACGGCGAAGTAATCGATCTGCCGGGCAGTGAATTGTTCAACCCGGTACGCCCGCCAACGCGAAAGCCGCAAGCCGCGTAATTGCGGTTTTGCACCGGATAAAGCGGGATAGCTCTCCGTCGGACCGGAAGTTCAAGTAACGTAATGCGGTCAAGTGACCATGCACGGTCACCTTGGGTTTCTTATCCGCGACCGTCAAGGCAGCACTAGTTGCAGCTCCCACCTTGGGTGCCGCATCTCGGCCCGCTCAAGATCGGTGAAATAATAGTCGGGAGGGCCCTTAGCTCAGCGGTTAGAGCAGCGGACTCATAATCCGTTGGTCGAAGGTTCAAATCCTTCAGGGCCCACCAAAGCTCACCGTTACACGTCCTTCGCAGAAACTGCCCGCATATCGACTTTCTACCCGTCCTTCGAGGCAACCAGCGTCACCGCCTCGCGCCTATCAGTTTGAAGATGCTCGGCTACCGCAGCCGCGCGCGAATGGCTATCCATGTGCTCCGTTTCGCGCTGTCGGCAAGGAGCATCCATATGGTGATTCTAAAATGGGCAAGCTTGTTCGCGGTAACCGCGGCTCTAGCGCTCGGACAGGACTCGCCGGACGACGCCGCGATCCCAGCCGACGCCGCGACCCCAATCGACGCCGCGAGTGTAAGCAGCAGCGACGCTCCGCGGCCCGTCACAGCCAAGCAGCGGGCGGAGTGGGTGGTTTCCTATACCGTGGGACCTCAGGCCATTATTGGCGAGGCCATCAGCGCCGGATTAGGGACTTGGAGAGACAAGCCTTCCGAATGGGGAACGCACTGGGACGGCTTCGGCAAGCGAGCCGGCGCTGATTTCGCCGAGGCCGCTGTGAGTCACACCATGGAGGCCGGTCTGGGCGCTATCTGGGGCGAAGACCCGCGCTATGCTCGCGATGCTGGCGCGCCGTTCAAGAATCGCCTGGGCCACGTGTTCAAGATGACGTTCCTGGCGCGGGATCGCAATGGCAACCTGATGCCCGCGTATGCCCGCTTCATCGCGATTCCCAGCAGCGCCGCGATCTCAGAAGCGTGGCGGCCCCCGAGCGAACAGTCCGCCGGCGATGTGGGCGCGCGCATTGGGCTGGGAGTGCTGGGCCGGATGTCATCGAACGCCTTCAACGAATTCTGGCCGGACGTCCGACGGCTGGTCTTCCGAAGAAGATCCGATCAAGCTAGCTTCACCAGTCCGCAGTCGCGCTGACTCGCGCGCGGGAGCGCCGCTATCCCGGGAGCGCGGCTATCCTTGGATAGATGACCAACCTGGAGTTCACGCCGCTCGTCTTCCTGATCTCCGCGGTGGCCGGAGGATTGGGCGCCCTGACGGGCTTGGGCGGCGGCGTGATTGTAACTCCCGCGCTGACGCTTCTGCTGGGCGTTGACCTGCGATATGCAATCGGCGCCAGCCTGGTGTCGGTGATCGCCACTTCGTCCGGCGCGGCGGCTGCTTTCGTTCGAGAAGGCTATTCCAACATTCGAATCGGAATGTTCCTGGAGATCGCCACCACGCTCGGAGCGTTGCTGGGCGCGTTTCTCTCTAGCCGTACGCCGACCTCCGTGCTGGCGATCATCTTCGGCCTGGTTCTTCTGCACGCGGCCTGGCAATCCAGCCGCCCGCGCCCCACTGATCAGCAGAACGCGACTCCAGACCCGATTGCGGTCCGCTTGAAATTAAACGGCACATTCCCCGGCGACCACGGCCGGCAGCCTTACAACGTCACCCACGTGAAGACCGGCTTTGGACTGATGTTCGGCGCCGGTACGCTGTCCGGACTCCTAGGCATCGGCTCGGGCGCGCTTAAGGTCATCGCCATGGATCAGGCCATGCGAATCCCGTTCAAGGTCTCCACCACCACCAG
>JBEKHQ010000541.1:0-3511 GCA_050012195.1 Bryobacteraceae bacterium
CATTTGCGATACCATCCCCTTTCCCTGTTGGAAGCCTGGGCGCAGTTGTTACAATACTCTTTCCCCAATGGAACAACTGCGAGCCCTCATCCGCGAAGTGCCCGATTTCCCCAAGCCGGGCATCAATTTTTACGACATCACCACCTTGCTCAAAGATCCCGCCGGATTCAAAGATGTAATCGATTCGCTCGGGCGGCGCTACAGTTCCACGCCCGTCGACGTCGTGTTGGGGATCGAGGCGCGCGGCTTCATCATCGCGCCGGCGGTGGCTTACGCACTGGGATATGGATTCATTCCGGTCCGCAAAGCCAAGAAGCTTCCGGCCGAGCGCGAACGCATCGAGTACGCGCTCGAATACGGCACCGACGTGCTCGAAATCCACAAGGACGCCATCACGCCCGGCCAGCGAGTCCTGATCATCGACGACGTGCTGGCCACCGGAGGAACCGCGGCGGCGGTCGCTCGGTTGGTGGAAATGCTGCACGGCCAAGTGGCCGGGCTGGGGTTCATCCTCGAGCTCGATTTCCTGAAAGGGCGCGACAAACTCAACGGCTACGACGTCTTCTCGTTGCTGCACTACTAATGACCCGGCGATTGCGCGTTCGTTCGCTCGCGAAGATCAATCTGGATCTGCGCGTCCTCTACAAACGTCCGGACGGATTTCACGAGCTGCGAACCATTTTCCAGACCATCTCGCTGGCCGACACTCTGGACATGGAATACCGGCCCGGCCGCACGCAGATCGAATTAAAGTCAAACTTTAACATCCCGGACAATATCATTGTCAGGGCAGCACATGAGGTTTTACGTGCTACGCACACCAGCGGCCAGGTTGGGTTCGTTTTGCAAAAACGCATACCGCTGGGCGCCGGGCTGGGCGGAGGATCGAGCAACGCCGCCGCAGTGCTCCTGGGCCTTCCGGCTTTGCTGGGCAAGCCGTTGCCGATCGACCAGCTTGCGGAACTGGCGGCGCATCTCGGAAGCGATGTTCCATTTTTCCTGCTGGGTGGAACCGCGGTCGGATTGGGGCGGGGCACCGAGGTTTATCCGCTGCCCGACGTTCGAAGCCGCCCGGTCCTATTGATCACGCCGGGAATTCATTCGTCCACCGCGGGCGCCTACGCCGCTCTCCAGCGCAAACCGAAGGATAAGATGACGGATTCGAAGTTATACGATTTCCAGCGGGTTACCTGGCATGACTCGAACCGCTGCGTCAACGATTTCGAGGCGGTTGTGTTCCGGCAACATCCTCAACTAAAATCGTTTAAGGGGAAGCTGCTGGAATTGGGGGCGCGGCCGGCGCTGATGAGCGGAAGCGGGTCGAGCGTTTTTGGGATTTTTGAGGACCCCGACACCCGCGACCGGGCCCAGCGTTGGTTCCGAAAAGAGCTCGCCGGAAATCAGGTTCATTCCGTCTCGATTGTGAGTAGGCGCCGTTATCGGGCGCTTTGGAGCCGTCGTCTGGCGGCGTGTGTTGGAAGCGAATTGAGTACTGAAATATGGCCGCCGCAAGACCGGTACGCAAAATGAGATTCGAGCAATTGAAGATTTTCACCGGCAACGCCAACCCTGTGTTGGCGGCGAAGATTTGCGCCTCCCTGGGATGCCCGATGGGGGCAGCGGTGGTGGAACCGTTTTCGGATGGCGAGATCCGGCTGCAGATTCTGGAAAACGTTCGCGGAGCGGATGTGTTCGTGGTCCAGCCGACCTGCACGCCGGTGGATCGCCACTTGATGGAAGTCCTGCTGATGATCGACGCGCTAAAGCGCGCCTCAGCGGAGCGCATCACCGCGGTGTTACCCTATTATGGGTATGCGCGGCAGGACCGCAAGGACAAGCCGCGCATGCCCATTTCCGCCCGGTTGATTGCCAATCTGATCCAAACGGCCGGCGCGGATCGTGTGCTTACTTTGGACCTGCACGCGGCGCAAATTCAGGGTTTCTTCGACGTTCCGGTCGATCACCTGTTCGCCGCGCCGGTCATGATCGAGTATTTCGATTCGATCGGACGCAGGGACTTGACCATGGTTTCGCCGGACGCCGGGGGCGTGGAGCGCGCGCGCGCTTTCGCTAAACATATGAATGCCCCGCTGGCGATTATCGATAAACGCCGCACGGACGTGAATGTGGCCGAGGTGATGCACATCATCGGCGACGTGGAGCGGCGACATTGCTTGATTGTGGACGATCTGATAGACACAGCCGGGACGTTGGTGAAGGGCGCCGAAGCGCTGCTCAAACAGGGCGCGCTCAGCGTCACCGCCTGCGCCACGCACGCGGTTCTATCGGGACCGGCCGTGCAGCGTATCGAAGAATCGGAGATTCAGGAAGTGGTGGTGACCAATTCCATTCCGCTGCGCGAGGACGCCGTGCGGTCCGGCCGCATCAAGACGCTCTCGGTGGCGCCGCTGCTCGCCAGAGCCATTCAATCCATCCACGAGGACGGTTCGGTAAGCACTTTGTTCCTTTAGAACAAACTTTGAAAGCTGATTGGAGAAGACGCAGGCCCGCGCCTGCCGGAGTGACCAGATGAAAAACGAAGTGATCATAAGCGCCGAGCCGCGTGAATCCCGCGGTAAGAACGAAGCCCGCCGTTTGCGGGCCAAGGGCCGCGCACCCGGAGTTTTATACGGTGCGGACAAGTCGGCCGTCGCAGTGTCCGTCAACCCTGCGGAAGTGAACAAGATCCTGCACACCGGAAGCGGCAAGAACACGATTTTCAAGTTGTCCATTCAGGGCCTCGAAGATACGCCGGCCATGATCGTGGATTGGCAGACCGATCCGGTTCGCGAGAATCTGCTGCATGTCGATTTGAAACGGATCGATCTCACCAAGCGGATCGTGGTCACGGTTCCCGTCCATACCATCGGAGAAGCGCAGGGAATTAAGTTGCAAGGCGGGTTGCTGGAAATCATCACGCGCGAAGTGGAGATCGAGTGCCTCCCCGACGAGATTCCCGAGTCGTTCACCGTGGATGTATCGCCGCTGATGATCGGGCAGAATCTGCGCGCCAATGAGATTCCTCTGTCTGGTTCGCTCAAGTTGGTCAGCTCGCCGGATCAGGTAATCGCCCACTGCGTGGCGATGAAGGCGGAAGAAGTGGCGCCCGCCGCCGAAGCTGGACCCGAAGCCGCCGCGGCCACTCCCGCCGAGCCCGAGGTGATCAAGAAAGGCAAGAAGGAAGAAGACGAAGCCGCGGAGCCGGAAAAGGGCAAGAAAAAGGGCTAGGACCTTGGGATGGCCGACCAGGTCGAGAAGCTCATTGTGGGCCTCGGAAACCCGGGCGACGAGTACGAATACACGGCGCACAATCTCGGTTTCCTGGTGGTGGACCGGTTGGCCGAACGAAACAAGATCCGGGTTACGCGCAAGGATGCCCGGGCGTTGGTAGGGCAGGGAACGATGGCGGGCAGGTGCGTGCTGCTCGCTAAGCCGCAGACGTTTATGAATGTCAGCGGCGAGTCGGTGCGGGGGTTGGTGGCGAAGCACGAAATTGACCCGCGCGACCTGA
>JBEKHQ010000542.1:0-3507 GCA_050012195.1 Bryobacteraceae bacterium
TCCTTGCGGCTGCATGCCGGCGTGACTTCGGAAGATGCGGATAGCACGGTGGTGCGCGTGGCCATCCTGGCTGATTTCGTTCACAAGAACGGCACGGTTCTGCAGAAGGATGTCGAACAGTCCGCGGTCTCCGTGCGGCTGGCTTCGGCCGTGGCGGCGCCGCCGATGAACGGAACTACGCCAGGTTCTGTGCGGGGGCGGCCGGGAGATTTGTCGCTGGACGATCCGTATCTTATGGATGGTTCTCCTGTAAAACTGGGTGGACCGTTTCGCTCCATGCAGAACATCACGGCGGGCTTGGCGGAGCGTTCGGCGGACTACCGGCTTCGGGAGGGCGCGCGGCCGGCGTCCGGCTACCGTTACCTGAATCTGATCATGTTGGATGCGCTGGTGCGCTTCGGCGGAATTTACCAGGATGCGCAAAAGTCGTTCCCGATCTTTGTGCCGGAAGCCTGCCGGCTCATAAAGATTTACTACGATTTCACCCATCCCGATGAGAAAACGTTTACCGGAAGCCTTAGATTCGCGGGGTCCAATCCTCATTTGGAGGCGGATCGGTTGACCATCGGTCCGGTGGAAGCCAAGGATCCGGCGGGGCGCACGCTGGTGGTGGTGGATGGGGGTTTGTGCAGAAAACTCGGCGAGGCGCGTAATGGAAAATAGCGCCCTCGGACCGATCGCGACGCTCGATTCCTCGTTGCTCGACGGGCGCGACTACGACGAGTTCCTGTCGCCGCGCGAGCGTGCAGAGTTTTCGCGGTTTCGCGCTCCGCTCAGAAAGAGCGAGTGGCTGGCGGGAAGGCTGTCCTCGAAGTTTTTGTTCCTGAGCGAAAACGGCGGTACGCTCTCCCCCGCCGACCTGGTCCGCTTCCCGCCCTCGGAGTACCGGAGCACGGAAGTTACGCGGAACGATGGTGTGCGCTTCGGGCTTCCGCAAGTTGGCCGGGGATCTGAGTTCAGGGATGTCGCCATTTCGCACACCCACGGAATCGCCTGCGCTCTGCTGGGTGACGGAGGACCGATCGCCGTGGATATCGAGCGGGTTGAATCCAGGACCCCGGTGTTCTACAGGGGAAACTTCACGGAACGCGAGAGAACTAGCGCGGCTGAATGTTCGCGCCGCTTGGGACTGGACCCGCATTGGACCTTAACCTTGTTCTGGAGCATCAAGGAGTGCCTGCTGAAAACGCCCGCGTACAACCACCTGAGCGTCTGGAACATGCCTGCTTTGGAGCTTCGCATCGTTTCCGGAGAGGCTGATCTGGTCCAGCCCCAATCCGCCCGGGAATTCACCGGCGCCTTCGTATTTCTAAACGTTGAAGCGACCGGCCGCAACGGTACGGTCTGCCAGCGCGTGGCAGTCTCAGGACGGTATGATCTGGTGATGGCGGCAATCCGCGGAGTAGATCGGAGGACGGCTTGAGCACTATCGCAACGAGACCCCCCAACGGCGATCTGACGCAAGGGATTCGCGAGATATTTGCCCAGGTGACCAGGTATCCTTTGGAGATCCTGGCGCCGGAGGCCAGCCTGGAAGAGGATCTGGGCATCGATTCGGTAAAGCTGGGCGAAGTCTTCGCCGTGCTACGCGAAAAATACGACCTGGTTGAGGACACCGAGATACCACGGGAAAAACTGCGCACGATCGCGTCTATTTCCGAAGCTTTGGAAGAACATTTGAAAGCTGTGACGGTGGTGGCCGCTCCCGCCGCTCCTGGCCTCCTGAACTCCGAAGAGATCAGCCAGAGCATTCGGCAGGTATTCGCGGATGTGACCCGCTACCCGCTGGACATCCTGGAGTTGAACGCTAACCTCGAGGAAGATTTGGGCATCGACTCGGTGAAACTGGGCGAGATCTTCGCGGTCTTGCGCGAACGTTACAGTCTGAGGGAGGACGCCGAGATTCCGCGCGAGAGCCTGAAGACGATCGCCGGCATCTCCGAGGCTTTGCGAATTCATCTGCAAGGCGTGGAGGCCCCCGTGCGGCCCGAGCTGGATATGAAGCCCGCCTTGAATGGCAACGGCGCGCACGCCCACAGCAACGGAGTCGCCGCTGGTTATTCTTCGGCCGTGCTGGACAACTCATTCGCGGCTCTAACCCCGCAAAAGAAGCCCTTCGAGGGCAAGATCGCGCTCATCACCGGATCCGGACGCGCGCTGGGGAAGGACATCGCGGTATATTTGGCCGAATTGGGCGCTAGCGTGGTTGTGAACTCCTTCCATTCCCGGACGCTGGGCGAAGAGACCGTGGAACAAATCAGATCCGCGGGCGGCAAGGCAGTGCATGCCTGGGGTTCGGTCGCCAATCCCGAGCACGTGAAGTCCATCTTCGAGACGGTCGACAAGACCTACGGCGGCCTGGATTTCTTGATTTGCAATGCGTCCAACGGCATGCTGGCGCCCTTGGAGGAACTCGCGCCGGAGCATTGGGAGAAGGCGTTCCGAACCAACGTGATTGGTCTCCACCAGTGCTCGCTCAGAGCGTTGGAGTTGATGAAGAAGCGCGGAGGCGGGAAGATCGTTACCATGTCTTCGCCGGCCGCGCACGACTACGTCGATTATTTCGGCTGCATGGGCGCGGTGAAGGCCGCGGTCGAGAATCTCACCAAGAGCATGGCTATGGAGTTCGCGCGGCACAACGTCCAGGTCAACTGCGTGTCGCCGGGCCCGGTCTACGGCGACCTGTTGGATAAATGGCCCGAGAGCAAACGGCTGACGGCGGAGTTTGAACAAGCCACGGTATACGATCGGTTGTGCGAGTCGCGGGATGTGTCGCACTTCGTCGCCTATTTGCTCAGCGACCCCGTGAAATTGTTCACGGGCAGCGTCCTGGTTATGGATGGCGGCATTTCGGTGAAGTGGCCCAGCCGCCGCCGCGCAGCTTCGGCTTGAACGCTGGTCCGATCAGGCTAGCCTTCTCGGCTGGACAGTCAATTTGATCCCGTCGCGTGTTCGCAATGTGATCCGGGCCTTGAGCGCGATTTGCTGATTCTCGACATAACCCAGCCTGAAACGTTGCGCGATGGTCGCCAGGATGAGCGATGCCTCGGTAAGCGCGAGCGCCGCACCGATGCAAATTCGCGGTCCCCCGCCGAATGGCAGCCAGGCGAACCGGTCGCGCCCGGCGCTGTTTTCAGGTGAAAAGCGGTCCGGTTCGAACCGGTTGGGCTCGTCCCAAAGCGTCTGATGGCGATGCAGTATCCAGGGCATTATCGCGACCTGTGCGCCTTTCGGTATGGGGCGGCCGCACACCACATCGTCGGCGACGAGCTTGCGAGTCTCCAGACTGGGCGCAGGCGGATAGAGCCGCAACGCCTCCTGAATCACTTGGCGCGTGTAAGGCAGGCGCTCGAGATCCTCGTACTTCGGCGGCCTTCCCTCCAAAACCGCGGCAAGCTCGTGGTGAAGTTTCGCCTCCGCCCAGGGATGTTTAGAGAGCAGATACCAGACGAAGGTCATGGCCACGGCAGTGGTTGCGTGTCCGGCAATGAAAATGATCACCACTTC
>JBEKHQ010000543.1:0-3504 GCA_050012195.1 Bryobacteraceae bacterium
TCCGGACCTGTAACGCGCACGCCGATATTGCCGCGATCTTGCGCGGTGGGTTTCTCCACCGGCCGATACAGGACGTTGCTGATCTCAATCGGTCTGTATTGGCGGGCACAGAGCAAGTCCAGCGCGGCAACCCCGGCCAGCGGACTCACCTCGTGCAGCACTTGCGCCCCGCGGTCGAGAAAGAAGCGCTCGATCACATCCAGCGATGCCGCGCTCAGTTCCTCGAAAATGCCGAGGCCGAAAGTCTGAGTGAGAGGAGAGTCGATGTAGTCGAAGACCGCGTAGGCTCCGGCGCATTCCATCCACTCCGCGCCGGCGTCCGGGAACAGGCGGCGTCGCGCCTCGGCGAACTGAACGCACGAGCGCCCTTCCGCGCGTTCCAAACGCCTCGAAAGGGCGAGGTCGGAGAATAGCATGTGCGCTTATGATATCCTGCCCGCCTCTCCGATAACGCCGATTACTCCTCGCGCAGCAGCGTCAAAGGATCCACCGATAGCGCGCGTTGCGCAGGAATCCACGTGGCGAACAGTCCCAGCAGCAACATGGCGAGAACTGCGCCTGCCAACACCACCGGATCGCGCGGGGTCGCCTGATAGACGATGAATGCAAGCACCCGGCTCGCGAAAATTCCGATAAGCAATCCCGCCGCGGAACCGAAAGCCAGCAGCTTGAATGCCCGGCCCAATGCCGCCTGCAACACTTCCTTGGGTCGCGCGCCGATCGCGATACGAATTCCTAATTCCTTCAGCCGCTTGCTCACTGAGTACGCAGCCATTCCAAAGATGCCGGTGATCGCCAGAACCGCGCCCATCGCGCCCAGCACACCCAGCGCTGCAGTCGCCAAACGCGACGGAAACAGAGCTATCGCCAGTTGCTGGTGCCAGGTTTCGATGAAGACGGGAAGCCCTCGATCCAGGCCCCGCATTTTACTCTGTATCGCCGCCCCGAGCGGCTGCGGATCGCGATAGGAACGCACCACCAGACACGTTTCGGTCATCGGCGCCTGCAGGATGGGCAGAAACAGCGCCGGCTCCGGATCTTCGGTGAGGCTCTCATATTTGCCGTCTTCGACCACACCCACTACTCGTACCCGCGCTCCGTCCCGCAGCTTGAAATGCGCGCCTACGGCGTTCATGGTTGAGCCGAAGATCTTCCCGGCCAGTTCCCGATTCACCACTCCAACGCGTTCCGAGTCTTTATCGTCATGCCAGTCGAAGCCTCTGCCCGTCATCAAGACCGTGCCCGCCGCGTGGAGGTATTCGGGCGATACGTTGTACTTCATGGCGGTCAGAGCGGCGTTCGCCGGCCTGAGATCCGTCGTCTGATCGGTAAAGACCAACGCGGCGAACCCGCCCCCATATAACGGCGGCCGCCCGATCAGCCCCACGGATTCCACGCCAGGAATCGTCCGCACGGAATCGAGCATGCGCTTTTGCATTTCGATCGCCTTATCGCCGCGATAATCCGCGCTATTCAGATCGGTCTCTATCAGCATCGCGTTGCGCGGCTCAAAGCCGAAATTGCTGCCGAGCGAGCGCGCCAGTCCACGCACCGCAACTATCGAAGATGTCACCAGCACGGCACAGATTGCAATTTGCGCGGCCAGCAACAGGTCCCGCGCGGTAATCCTCCGCCCAACCGCGCCGCTTCGTCCCGCCTTGACGATCTGGTAGGGATCCGTCCGAAAAACCTGGCGCATGGGGACAATGCCGAAGAGCAGCCCGCTAACCAGCGCCAGGGCCAGAGCAACTGCGTAAACGTTCGCGTCCGGGCTAACGGGCATTCCGAGCTGTGGAAATCTGGCAAACGGATTCCACGCGCTCAGTGCGCGCAAGAGCGCAACGCTGCCCCATAGCCCCAGGGCGCCTCCGGCGAGAGAGACCAGCACCGCCTCGGTAAGCAATTGCCGCAGAATACGGTTGCGGCTGGCGCCCAAGGCGAGCCGCAGAGCAACTTCCCGGGAACGGTCGGCGGAGCGTGCGCCAAATAGGCTGCCCAGGTTGGCGCAGGCAGCCAGCAGAATCAATCCCGCCAGCAACGTCAACCCCGTCACGAACGCCTTCACCGGACCGCCTAATAAGTTGCCATAGAGACCCGGGCGGGCCAATCTGAAAGTCGTCGAGCCGTGATCTTTGGGATATGTCTTTTCCAGATATGCGCCAATCGAGTTTAGATCGGCGGCGGCCTGTTCGGGAGTGACTCCCGCCTTCAAATGCCCCAGTGTCATAAATAGCGAATGGGTCCGGCGCTCGTCGAGCGTATTGCGTCCCTCGATCTGCTCCTGGTTCACGATGGGCACGTAGAAATCCGGCGGGCCTATGAGCAGGGTCCCGTGGAATTCCGGCGGGGCTACGCCGACTATGGTGAACGGATGCTTGTTTAGCCGAATAATACGGCCCAATACCCCGCGGTCCCCTTGAAAATGGGCTTGCCAATATGCGTGACTGAGCACGATGTACGGCGCGCTGTTAGGGCCATGCTCATCCGAGCCGTGGAAGACGCGGCCAAGATACGGCTGAACGTCCAATACGTCGAAGTAGTTCCCGCTCACTGCATCGATCCAGGCGCGGGATGGATTTTCGCCCGTGTCCAATGCTACTTGGTCGATGCTAAAGCCCGCCAGACCGTCGAAGCTACGGTTGCGATCGCGCAGATCGAGATAGTCCGGATACGACTCCCACATGTTGTGCTCATCGGCGTGCTCGATTCCGTAGAGGCTCCCCGGCTGAGGCACATTCAGCGGGCGAAGGATCAGCCCGTTCATCACCCCGAAGACCACTGCGTTCGCGCCGATCGCCAAGGCCAGCGTCAGAACCGCGACGATTGTGAATCCGGGCGACTTGCGCAACACGCGCAAGCCGAAGCGCACGTCCTGCATCAAAGTCTCGACAAAATTGCCGCCGAATTGTTCGCGGACTTCCTCTTTGACTCGCGCCTGCCCGCCGAATTCGATGCGCGCCAGCCGTTCTGCTTCCCTCCGGTCCAGGCCCGAACGCTCCAGATCGTCGGCGCGGTGCTGGATGTGCGAGCGAAGCTCTTCCTCCATGTCATCCTCCATCCGAGACCGATGAAAGAGTCCGGCGGCCAGGGAACGAAAGTAGGCCGGAAATTTCATATTTCCTCCGGTCGGGCGGCAAGCGCCGAAGCGATGGCCGAAACCAGTCGGTTCCACCCCTCCGTTTCCTCTCGCAGACGCTTGCGCCCCGCCGATGTGAGTTCATAGAACTTCGCGCGGCGATTGTTCTCCGATGTGCCCCAGCTTGCCTTTAGAAGGCCCTGACGCACCAGACGGAACAATGCGGGATAGAGCGCTCCCTGCTCAATGAGCAGCGCTCGCTCGGAGATTTGCCCGATCCGCAAGAGAATTCCGTAGCCGTGCAGAGGGCCGAGAGAGACCGCCTTCAGAATCAGCAGATCAAGCGTTCCTGGAAGAAGCTGGGCTTGGCCGGACATGCACACTCCTAAGATGTCAAGGAGTATATCCCGAACTCCCCTAAGCTGTCA
>JBEKHQ010000544.1:0-3504 GCA_050012195.1 Bryobacteraceae bacterium
CGGCCACGGACTCCTGCTGGCGACCATTCTTCAAAGGAACCCCCATTTGAGAGGCACGCTTTTTGATCTGCAGCGAGTTATTGACGGAGCTCCTAATGGACCGCTGCAGTCGGTGATGGATCGCTGTACGCTCGCGTCCGGCGATATGTTTCAGGAGGTTCCGGCGGGCGCCGATGCATACATCATGAAGCACATCATTCACGACTGGCCGGACGACGCATGCATCAAGATCCTCCGAGCCTGCCGAAAAGCAGTGAATCCAGCCGGCAAGCTTCTCGTCGTTGACCACGTGATTCAATCCGGCAACCATTTCGCGCCAGGCAAATTCGTCGATCTGCAAATGCTGATATTCCCCGGCGGATGCGAGCGCACCGAGGAGCAGTTTCGCGACTTGTTTGCGTCGTCTGGCTGGCAGTTGACTAGAATCATCCCCACCGCGGCCGCCGATTCCATCGCGGAAGCGGTCCCAGCTTAACTTGCGCTTTGCGATCGCCGTTGTCGTTTTCGTCGCCGCAAGCGCTCAGGCGCAGGTGCGCGGCGTGGTTCAGGACGCTCGCGGATCGCCGGTCGCCGATGCTCGAGTGGTGGCCCATGGCTCGGTCGAAAAAACCGACAAGTCGTCCATGAGCGCCGCCGACGGATCGTACGCGATGACTGACCTCGCGCCAGGTCATTACCAATTCAAAGCGACGAAGCGAGGTTTCTCCGATTCATCGGTGGCGGAACGGGATCTGGCCGCCGGCGAAACCCTGACCCTCAATCTCACGCTCCCGCCAAACGCTGGATTTTTCAAGAGGCTCTCCGAAGCCTACGCCCAAGATTGGCACGGCGCTTCCGACAGCGGCCCCGAACCTCCCCGCCGCGCCTTGCCTTCGCCGCTGAACTCGCCGCCGTTCCCCAACTCCGACTGGTCCTACGGCGGGTCGCCTGAAATCGGCGCGCCCGATACCAACGTGCCCCCGCTCATGGAAGCCCTCTACGGCGGCGCGAATGGCGACGTCTGGGAGCAAAGCCGAGTGAAAGTGTACGGCTGGGTGGAAGGCAGCCTCAACCTCAGCACTTCGCACGATTCGAATTATCCCTCCGCCTACGACATCTTCCCCAATCGAATCGAATTCGACCAGGCGGTGCTTTATGTCGAACGCATTCCCGACTCGGTTCAAACCGATCACTTCGATTGGGGTTTCCACCTCACGGGACTCTACGGCACCAGTTATCGTTTCACTACGAACCTCGGATATTTCAGCTCTCAGTTGCTCGACGACCATCGTCAAAACGGCTTCGATCCCGCGCTCGAATACGTGGATCTATATTTCCCTCAGCTGGCCGAAGGGATCAACATCCGCGTCGGCCGCTTCATCTCAATTCCTGGAATCGAAGCGCAACTCGCGCCCAACAATTACGTCTATACCCACTCGCTGCTGTATTCGGTGGACCCGTTTACCGACACGGGCATCCTGGCAACCATCCGGCTGAATGAGCGGCTGCTGCTCCAACTTGGAATCACCGCCAGCCACGACGTAGCGCCCTGGACCCGGGACGCTCGACCGTCCGCGACCGCCTGCATCAGCTACACGTTCAACCAAGGCAATGACAATCTCTATCCTTGCCTGAACGGTCTCAACAACGGCAAGTACGCCTACAACAATCTCCAGATGTTCGACGACACCTGGTACCACAAGTTCAGCGCTTCGTGGCATATGGCAACCGAGGCCTGGTACATGTATCAGCGCGGCGTGCCCAGCGTCTCGGGTCCGGTGTTGCCGGAAAAAGGCACGAACGGTGCGTACTGCGCCGCGGGTGAAATTCGATGCTTCGCGCCCGAATGGGCCATGGTCAACTACGTCGAAAGGCAGCTCAACGCAAAGAATTACCTCTCGATTCGTAGCGACTTCCTGGATGACATAAAAGGCCAGCGCACCGGATACAAGACCCGCTACGCCGAGGAGACTCTGATGTGGGGACACTGGGTGGGAAGCACCGTTTTGTTTCGCCCTGAAATCAGATTCGACCACGCCTTCGATCGCCGGTCGTACGACAATGGAACCCGCAAGAACCAATTTCAGTTGGCAATGGACGTAATCTTCAAGTTCTGAGACAGCTATTTCCTGGAACGGCAGGACATGCCGTAGCAGCCTGTGGCAGAAGTCTTGGACAAGCTGAAGCATATCCCACAAGCCTTGTAAGCGCTTGATGGACACCGTGGGACATGCTTTAGCTTGTCCTGTCCGGGCTACAGAGAGACTTCTGCCACAGGCTATTAGACGGTGCTGAATGTGAAGGTCTTCACCCCACGTCGAGCAACACCTTCACTTGTGCTGCTGTCGTTGGGCGTGGGCGAACTGAATAAGCCGCTTGATCTGGGCGACCGATAGAGTAGGGAAGCCCTCATGAATTTCCTCGATGCTGTCGCCGAGATCGTAGCTGTTCACAATGGGGTCCGGCATAATGCGGGTTCCACGCACGACGGGGCGACCCGATACCTTGCCGGGAACTTGTTCGATCAGTTCGCAAGCTATCCAGTCGATGTCCGAGGTCGTATTTTGAAATCGTCACACCAGGGCGAAGCACTCCTCAAGGTAAAGATCCCGTTATAATCAAGACTTCTTGCCATCGCGAACCGCTTCCTACGCTGCCCACTGGCGGGGCTACGTATTCCTATTCGACAAGAAACGCTTTCCGACTTACGGCGCCGCTCCGGGCCTTCGCTTACTGCTGATCTTCATTGCGCTCGAAGGAGTGATTGGTCCGCGACTCGCGCTCTTTAGCTGGCTCCACATTCCCCTGCCGCCGGTATGGCTTCGAATACCGATCTTGCTGGGCCTCGCCTTGTTGTTGGTCCGGTTCGTAGCGGGGCTGAAGCTGTCCGAGATCGGCCTTTACCGCTGGCGCGATTGGAGTGTCACCGAGAAATCATACTTCGTTCAGGTGTTCGTCATCGCGAACCTCGTATTTTCCGTGCTCCTCGCGGACCGCTTGCGGATGATCTTCGCCGAGCCGGATCTTTTGAATCGCGTGTTTACGGTTTTCCTCCCGTACGTCCTTTGGGGCTTCTATCAGGAAGTGATGTACCGCGGCATTCTTCAAACCGAACTTGTGCGGCGCTGGGGGCGCTTACCCGGAATTCTTGTCAGCAATTGTATTTACACCTTCGGCCCGCTTCACTTCTATCACTTCGCGCACACCGATCCCGCTCTCCCGATTTTCGCCGGTATTTTCGCCATCGGCTTGTTCTTTGGATTGGTGTTCAATAGTTCCGGCAATCTGTGGATGATCGCCATCCTCCATGGCATCGGCAACGCATATATCGAGGGCACCCAGCTACCCTGACGTCTATCGCGTTAGTAAACTGGAATGAAGATGAGCGGCACGCGGCACAACTCTTCACGGCACAAGTTCGTCAAGGGCGTGGTGGCCGCGGGCGCGGCGGAGGATCCATGATCGTGGCACAACAGCGTGGGCCCATAAAAGGCTTCGACCACGTCGCCCTTCCAATGCTGAATA
>JBEKHQ010000545.1:0-3502 GCA_050012195.1 Bryobacteraceae bacterium
CGGCGACTGGCACGCAGATCTTCCAGGCTTCGGCGTCATGTCAGCCTCGATTCGTGCGGTATCCAACGGCAAAGCCATCGAGGAGACTCTCGGCACACCTTCCGACAACGAAATATCTATCTACACGCGCGATGGCAGTAAATTACTGGCCACGCACTTTTGTGCGCTGACGCCGGATGGCCACATCGCGCGGCTTGCCGCCGGGCCCCTCACTGGATCTCCGAGACAGATCGAATTTACTTTCGTCGGCGCCAGCAATCTGCACGGTCCGACCGCGCCGCACATGAGACAACTAGTGATCGAGTTTACCGATGCCGACCACTTCACTGAAAAGTGGACCAAGACGGAAGCCGGCAAAGACACCATCTTCGAAATGCACTTCCATCGCTAGTCCGTTCGCTAATGTAGAGCGCGGCTTCGGCCGGCAGCAGCTTTGTTGTTTTGTGCGCCAGCGAAGCAGATTTGCATACAAAATCCCAACGATTCTTATATCCAAGTATGCGATCGTCCGAAGATTGCCGCGTTAAGGGAGCAGTTTCCGGAGCTGTTTGTCGATTACAAACCGGCCAAGAGGAATTGAGCCGCCAACCATCTGATGTCCGGGCAGCGATCGGCCACGCCTGACAAATCGGCCCGTGTTGAATTCGGTGGTGGCACAATCCGAAGCTTAAATCGTAAGGTCGCAGGCCCTCCAGTCCTTTCCGTCGTCGGTTGGCAGGCCACGAACAGACCGGCTCCCGCCGCGACCGCAATCCCGCCGTACACCGCCCATTGGATCTGTCCGTAGCTATGAGGGAACCTCTAGATCGCCCTGGCTTCAAACTGGCACACCTCGTCATCCTCCAACGTATAGCTCACTTCGATCGGATGGCAGCACACTTCGCAATCCTCAATGTAGGTCTGTCTGTTTACGGAGGTGTCCAGCAGCATTGATATCTGTTCCGCGCAGTATGGGCACACGAAGAAGTACTCCATTCCGCCCAGGATAAGCGATTAGCCCGAGCGACTTGCAGTCCGGCGGCAGCCAGAAGCGCGCACTTGGCTCGGATCGGTTGTTTCACAACGGAGCGCAGGTTCGCTCTCGCGTGAGAACACAGACCGCGTTGTTCTCCGTCCGCTGACGAGGAGATCGAGATAACCGAGATCGTATTCTGGAGCGGCCTCAACGCGAACGCGCGAAGTCCTCGCCATAAACCCAAATCTTGCCGCGCATAGAGAATTTGTTCAGGGCTATGGGGGAAGGGGAGCGAGCGCGACAGGGCGCTACGCGCCTGGTGCTAAAGTAGACGTGGTGGGCGAGCAAAATACGGCCGTCCTCTTACTGAGTTGCCCCGAAAGGAAAGGACTGGTTCCGGCCATTTCCGACTTCCTCTTCAGGCACGGTGGCGACATTGCGCATGCCGATCAGCACCAGGACCAGGATCACGGCATGTTCCTGATGCGTGTGGAGTGGGCGTTGAAAGACTTTGACCTGACACCGGACCAGTTCCCAGCGGAATTCGGCCCGCTGGCCGTGCGCTTGCAGATGAACTGGCGCGTCGAATACTCTGAGATCCCGTCGCGAGTGGCCTTGTTCGTGTCGCGCGAGGATCACTGCCTGGCGGATCTGCTGCACCGGTGGAAACTCGGCGAGCTACGTTGCGAGATCATGATGATCGTCAGCAATCATGAAGACACGCGGCCGCTGGCGACATTTTATGGCGTGCCGTTTCGCTATGTCCCGGTGAACACGGCAGAAAAAAGTGGGGGCGAGCGGACACAGTTGCAGTTACTCGAAGAAAATCACATCGACTTAGTGATATTGGCGCGCTACATGCAAATCCTGTCGAGCGAATTTGTAGCGCGCTATGCGAACCGGATCATCAATGTGCATCACTCGTTTCTGCCCGCGTTCATCGGGCCGCGGCCGTATCACGCGGCCTATGAGCGAGGCGTCAAACTCATTGGCGCTACCAGCCACTACGTGACCGCGGATCTGGACAAAGGGCCGATCATCGAGCAGGACGTCACGCGCGTTTCGCACCGCTATGAGCTGTCCGATCTCAAGGAGAAAGGCCGAGACGTGGAGCGGATGGTGCTTTCGCGCGCGGTGCGCTGGCATCTGGAACATCGCATCCTGGTGTACGGTAACAAGACCGTAGTTTTCGTTTGATGCCCAAAGACGGACGGCTAACGATAGGCGTGCTTCCAAACGATAGCGAAGGTTTCAGCGTCGATAAATGGCGTCGACGCACCGGTCCTGTTCTCCGGACTCGCGCCCGGTTTCGCGGGCCTGCTCGAAGCTGGCGCCCAGGTGTGACATGATCGCGGTGGATGGCGATCCATTGCAGGATATCCGGACGATGGAGCGGGTGAGGTTCGTGATGAAAGACGGCAAGGTTGTCAAACCGGTTCCGCGAGCACCGCTGTAGCCACAACGCTTACTTTTTCGCCGAGCCCCGTGAAGTTCGCGGTCGCCCAGGGCGCCGCTACCATGCCGGCGGCGCAGACAGAGACCGTGACGGGCGGCTCGGGTTCCTTCACCATCACCTTCAGTTCCGAGAGCGGCGACTTTGTCAATATTACCCCGTCGAGCGGCACGTTTGTCGATAATACTGCGACGCTCAACGTAGCGCTGAATCCGGCTGTGGTCTCCGGCCTCGCTGTCGGCGAGCATTCGGGGACAGCCGCGGTCATTACTCCAACCACAGGCGTTACCTTCAGCGTGATAGTGAACGTGGTCGCTCCCATCGCAGTGTCGCCGCCGAGCGTTAGTTTCACCGACACAGTCGGGGACTCCGCCGCGTCCCCGGCACAGACACTGACGGTTACAAGTAATACGGGCAGCCCGGTTTCCGTCACGGCGAGTGCGGCAGTCGCTTCCGGACCTAACTTCTTGGTGCTGAACTCGGCTGGGCCCCAACAGTTCTCCCGCGACGTTCACGGTTTCGGTGAATCAAATGGTGGTCAATAGCCTTACTCCCAACTCGTATTCAGGTTCCGTGCTTTTTAATTCCGCGGGATCCACGATTAGTTTGCCTGTGACCCTGACCCTAGGGAAGGCGACACCGGTTACGTGCGCTATAGCGCAGCCCTCCCCAACTGCGCCGCCGCCTACCGTACCAAAAGAAAACCGCACCGTGCTCGTGCCGGATATCGTCTTGAACTGCACCAACAACACCGCTTCCGCCGTAATGACCAACTTCAGTCTGATCCCGAACGCCGCCATTACGAACAACTCGCTGGGCACTGGCTTTGACACATTCGCCGTCGTGGGAACGTCGCCGTTCGTTATAGGGACCAACGCTTTCCAAGGCATCCTCGGATCGGGGAGCTTGGCGAATTCAGTCCTGTATTCTGTCCCGCTCTCTCCCGGCACGAATACGATCGACATCACCAACGTCCGTCTGGATGCGACAGGTTTGCCGCCGGGGAGACTCGTCTATGCGGTTGGCACCGACGCCGGAATCGTCGGAACCCAGACATTCAGCTCCAGCCTCGGTACCATGCCATTCGGCACCGT
>JBEKHQ010000546.1:0-3494 GCA_050012195.1 Bryobacteraceae bacterium
AATTTCGTGATTCTGGCTTCGAGCCTTGGTCTCGCATTTGTTGCCTGGGCCGGGGACCCTCCCACCGACGGCAAAACGGTGAACCCCGCAACGGTTGTTTACGACGATAAGTCCGCGTTCGCCTACATCAAGACGCTCGCCGGCAGTTGGGCACGGACGGGCGGACCCGGTCACGAACACGGATCGAGTTCATCGGTGGTCAGTTTCAAAGTCACGGCCGCGGGCAGCGCCGTCATGGAGACCTACAACGCGGGTCAACCCAACGAGATGATTTCGGTCTACCATATGGACGGCAACACCATGCTCATGACGCATTACTGCGCGCTGCAAAACGCGCCCGTCATGAAGTTCGAGAAGAGCGGCGTTCCCGGCGAGATTAAACTGGGGTTCTTGGGCGGAACGAACTTCGACCCGAAGGTGGACGCGCACGCCCACGAAGGCACACTCATGATCAAAGATCAAGACACGTTTGAACAGATTTCCGTGGGATACGCAGGCGGCAAGCCGCTTCCGCCCGCTGAATCTTTGATGAAGCGCAAAGAGTAAGTCGCGCTTACTTCTTACAGCGCGGGTCCGATGCCTGGAGCTTAGCGATCATCTCATCGGTCACCGGGATCGGCGCGCATCCGTGCCCCTTCTCGCACACGAAGTCGAATTTCGCGGCGGGCTGGTGGCACTCCAGGCACGGCTTCTTGAGCGACGCGTTCACCACTTTGTCGCCACGGTCTTGAATTTTGGTTCCCTCCGCGGAGACTGTCAAAAAGAAGAACTCCCAGCCGTTGGTGTTTGGAAAAGCCTCGCGCGGATGCTTGACCATCGCCTCAAACGGAACCAGCTGCAGAATCGTGCCGGTGGGGTATTCCTGATCGGGCACGCTGTCCCGCAAAATTCGGATAGCCTCCTTGAGCTTCTCGGGATCGGGATTCTGAATTCGAGTGTTTCTCACCTTGGGCAAATCGAGAACGCACCCGAAACTCTGGTCAGTTACCACGACGTCGTCCGCCCAAAGACTCAGGGCTAAACACAGGCACAGAATGTACCGCATTCCGATAGTTTACGCGTTTTGAGCGCCAGCCGCTGATCTGCGGCTTTTCCAGGAATTACCGCTTGACTTAAAGCCGACTTTAAGCCGTAACGTGGAGCTATGAAAACTTCCTTGATGGTATTAATCGTCGCGATTTTGGCTGCCGCGGCAGTGCGGGAATCGCCTTTCGCCTGCGATCGTCTGGCTCTAACCGCCGAGCAGCGGAAACGCCATTTCGACGAACTCGGTCCCCAGTTGCGCGGCCTGGTGAAAAGCGCGCGCGAGTTGCCGAACGGCTACGAGTTCGAATTCCCCGGCGACGCGTCGACGTATCAATTGACGGAGGAGTGGGTCGCCGGTGAACATCGGTGTTGCCCCTTTTTCGATATCGATCTTCGCCTGGATCGCGAAGGCGGCCCCACCTGGATTCGGTTGACCGGCCGCGAGGGAACCAAGGAATTCATACGGTCTGACTTCGCGCGATGGTTCAAACAGTAAGATAGTAGTCGCATGACCATCGGAGAAGTCGCGAAACAGACCGGCTTGCGCGCTTCCGCGATCCGCTATTACGAGAAGACAGGCTTGCTTCCCCAGCCCGCGCGTATGGCCGGACAGAGACGCTATGCCGGCGCCGTGCTCGAACAGCTCGCGGTGCTGGAGCGCGCCAAGAGTTGCGGCTTCACGCTCGACGAGATCCGGCGGCTCTTCAACGGGGAAGGACTCCATTCGGACCGCTGGCGCGCTCTGGCGAGCAAGAAGGTCGCCGAGTTGGACGCCGCCGCCGAACGCATCGCCGCGATGAAGAAGCTGCTCGAAAAGCGCTGCCGGTGCGCGGATCTAGCCGAATGCGGGCGCCTAATATTGCAGTCCGGATGCGACGACAGAAAACAAGCGCGCCTCAGTTCTTGACATATTTCTTCAGATCCTTCGGACCAACTTCGGCGCCGTACACATTCCCCTGATGATCCACGGCCACTCCTTCCGACATGCTCGAACCACCCTTGGCCTCGGGATCGGGGATGTAAGCCGTGACCTTGCCGTCCGAAATCTTCCCGATTCGGATCCCCCGATGACAGCCCGGGTTGTGCCCGTAACCCTCCTCCTCGCGCGACTCGGAATCGGTCACGTACAAAATATCGTGATCGATGAACATGCCGCTCGGCCGTCCAAACTGCTTCCATTCCGCGATGAACTTGCCGTTCTGATCGAAGATCTGGATGCGATTGTTGGTTCGATCGCCGACGAACAGGCGTCCCTTTGAATCGAACGCGAGGGCGTGCGGACCATCGAACTCGCCGGGGCCCGTGCCTTTCTTGCCCCACTCCTTGATGAATTTCCCGTCCTTCGAGAATTTCACGATGCGATCGTTGTCGCTGTAGCCGAAGTGTCCGTCGGCCACGAAGATGTCGCCATTCGGCGCCACCACCACATCGGCGGGCGCGCCGAAAACGTCGGGACCATCGCCCTTGACGCCCTTCTTGCCCAGCGTCAGAAGGATCTTGCCATCCGGACTGAACTTGAAAACTTGCGCCCCTTTGCTGCCGTCCTTGGCGACCTGCGCGTCGGTCACCCAAACGTTGCCCTGCTTATCGACGAAGAAACCGTGCGGCATCACGAACAGGCCGGCGCCAAAATGTTTTAGCATCTTACCCGAAGTATCGAACTCCAGGATCGGGTCCAGCGTCGAATCGGCGCAACTGTTGGCGCCGCACCGGTCGTAGGCCCAGATGTTGCCGTCAGGCGCGATGTCCACGCCGGCGGTCGAGCCCCACTTTCTGCCGTCGGGCAATTGCGCCCAGCCCGTGATGGTCTTATATGGATTGGGCGCGTCATTCGGAGGAGGATAGCTCGGCTGTGCGAACAGCGCGCCTCCGGCTATGGCGATCAGAACGACACCGGCGATCACCGGCGAAAAACTTACTCGGTTTGCTTGCGGCATCATGGCCTCCCTTGAATCCTCGGTTCCCATCATGATAGTACGCCTTGGCCGAAGCGGTGGAACACGAGGCCTGCTATATACTGGGGCATAGTCCAATCCACTCCATTATTGACGCAGTACGGCCACCACGGCCTGTTCGTTGCCAGCTTGCTCGAGTCTCTCGGATTCCCCATCCCCGGCGCCGTTGTGTTGCTGGCCGCGGGGGCCGGGGCCGCGTTGGGAGTAATGAATCCGGTGCTTGTCATTGCTCTGCCGGTGACAGCGATGTTGATCGGCGACACATTGCTTTATTTTGCCGGCCGGCGCACGGGATGGACGCTGCTCGGATTTCTATGCCGGGTTTCGCTCAATCCGGAAACCTGCATCTTGCGCGCGGCTCGATCATTCTACAAACGCGGGCATACCGCGTTGCTCGTTGCGAAGTTTTTTCCCGGGATCAATACTATGGCGCCGCCGCTGGCGGGCAGCATGAACATGCGGCCAAGGGACTTCTTTCGCTTCGATATCGCCGGCGCGCTGATTTACATCGTC
>JBEKHQ010000547.1:0-3482 GCA_050012195.1 Bryobacteraceae bacterium
ACCAGGCCGGCCGCGCTGTGAAACTAGCCGGCTTCCGAGGCCAGGTTGTAGCTCTCGATTTCATCTACACGCGCTGCCCTCTTCCGGATGTTTGCCCACGGCTCTCGGCCAACTTCGCGCGGCTTCAGAAAAGATTCCCCGGCAAGATCGTGCTTCTGTCGATTACGCTCGATCCGGAATACGACACTCCGGCCGTGCTCGCCGATTACGCGCATCGCTGGAACGCCGATCCCCGAGTCTGGCTGTTTCTCACTGGACCTCCGGACGAAGTTCAAAAAGTCGCCGGGCATTTTGGCGTCGTTTACTGGCCGGAAGACAATGCGATCACGCATACGGCCGCCACCGCCGTCATCGACCGCGCCGGGCGTTTGGCCGCTTTGCTGGAAGGCTCATCGTTCACCTCCCAGCAGTTGATGGACCTGGTAGCGGCCACGTTCGCAAGACCGTAACTTTGTCGTGTTATAGTTCAGGTTCCATCGAGCCAATGAGGCACGCCCATGCGAACGCGCATCGTTCGTAGATTTTTCGTGAGCGGCATCCTGCTGCTGGCGAGTTCGTTGCTCGCCCTCGACCTCTACGTTTCCGCCTCCAATCCCGACCTGTGGTATCGATTACTGGTCGCTTCGGCGTTGATCCTGGCGCTCATCGGAGGACTCGCGTACGCCTTCATCCGATCGTTTTCGTTCCAGACCGCGGAACTGCGCGCGTACGCCGAACATTTGCTCGACCCGCAGGTAGCCCGACAACCTCTGCCCGCCGGAGAAGACGATCTCGGCGCGCTGGCGCGGTCTTTGCAACGCATGGCGCCGCGAATTCGAGGGCTGGTGGAGAATCTGAGGCTCGAGAGCGCGCGCCGGGAGGCGATTCTCGCCAGCATGATCGAAGGTGTGCTGGCAGTGGACAAAGACCTGCGCGTTACCTTCTGTAATAATTCGTTCGCGCGCGCCCTGGGCGCCAGAAGCCCCGTACAGGAAGGCATGCCGTTGCTCGAACTGGTCCGCGATCCGGGTCTGCTCGACATTATCACCAAGGTCCTAGCCGCCGGCGAACGAATGGAGCAGCGTCTGACGTTACCCGCCGCCGAGGATCACACGTTCGAAGTTCTAGCCGGGCCTCTGGCCGGATCGTCGACTCCCGGGGCGCTCGCCATTTTGCACGACATCACGGAACTCGAGCGCCTGGAGCGCGTGCGCAAGGATTTTGTAGCGAATGTCTCTCACGAACTCAGAACGCCGTTGACGGCGATCCGGGGCTATGCCGAAACATTGCTGGACGGCGCGCTCGACGATCAGGAACACAACCGCCGGTTCGTGGAAATCATCCAAGCGCAGGCCACTCGGCTTAGCAACATTGCCTCCGATCTCCTGACGCTTTCCGAACTCGAGTCCAACGGGGCCGCCGCGCAACCGCATCCCGTCTCCGTGCGCTCCGCGCTGGAATCGGCGCTACGCACCGTGGAGCCGGCCGCCCATGTGCGAGGTGTGCGGTTAGTGTGCGAACGGATCGACGACGTAAATGTCCTGGGACACGAACTGCGGCTGGAACAAGTTTTGGTGAACTTGCTCGACAACGCGGTCAAGTTCAACCGGCTGAACGGAGGAGTCGACGTGGAAACCCGCGCCATTGACGGCAAAGCTTGCATCACGATCAGCGACACTGGTATCGGAATCCCATCGGAAGACTTGCCGAGAATCTTCGAGAGATTCTACCGGGTGGATAAAGCGCGCTCGCGCGAAATGGGCGGCACCGGCCTGGGATTATCGATCGTGCGGCACGTGATCGAACAGATGAATGGAACGGTCAAGGTGGAAAGCCGCTTGGGCGAAGGGTCCACGTTCACGCTCACCATTCCCATCCGGTAACTACAAATGTCTTTTCACGAAGGAACAGATGTGGTACCCGTCCAGGTATTGGAACGGGGTCTGGCCGAGCGTGTAGTGTCCGCACGGCAGCACCACTACCTTGTGATCCACGCCGTATTCCTTGATCCGGCCTACGATCTCGCGTGAATACTCGGGAAGGAAAGTGCTGTCGTACGCCGCGTAGATGAACAACGACTTTTTCTTCTTGGCCGCGAATTTTTCCAGGTAGCTGATGGGACTGATCGCGATCCATGCCTGCCTGAGGCGGTCGCGATCGATATGCTCTTCCAAACTTTGCCGGATGTGCTGCGTCGATAGACCCGTCCATACGACGTCGGCTACGTAGGTGGAACAATGATTGAAGACGTTGAGGGCAATCCGTTCGTCGTGCGCGCTTGCCAGGCACGCGTAGGACGAACCCAGGCTGGTCCCGACGATTCCCATCCGCTCGAAACCTTCCTGCTCCAGCCAATCGAAGCAGCAGCGCACGTCAATGACAGCCTGACGCGTCGCATCGATGGTGCGGCAGACGTTGGCCGATACCGCGTAATCCGCGCGCTGGAGCTCGGGCGGCATTCGATAGTCGTGATAAGGCAAACTGAGCCGCAGCGCGGAGATTCCCAAGCGCCGCAAGCCCCGGCACAACGCGTTGTGCCCGTCCGCTGGCGCATTCCAGTGCGGCAAGAGCACAACGGCTTTCTTCGAGCCCAGCGCCGGAAACCATTGCGCGTGCACAATGTTGTTTTCCGGATAGGGCGTCGCCACCGGTGAAGTGAAGCGCAGCATGCCGTCCTGCAACTGGAAATCGCGAGGCGGCGTGTAGGCGAAAAACTCGTCGCTATCCCGCAGCGCCAGCCGATTCAGCTTTACGACGTAGTCTTCCGGAGTATCCCCGTTCTTGGGAACCTGTTGAGCACACGGCCAGCCTTCGGACCATTCGACTCCCCAATCGAAATGCCGCACCACGCGATTGGTGGCGCGAAAGCACAATTCATTCTCCCGGGTCCGTATCCAACGCTCGTACGCCCGTGCTAGCTTGCCTGGCATGCCTTTTCAGGATAACGGGCGATCCGCCGCGCTGTCATGCGCCGAGCCCTAAACTGTCGAAGGCGCGGGTTCAATGCGCCGGATTTGCGGTTGAACCTGCGTCCACCTGGTTGTGACGGAATAGCCGGTGCTTGACGTCGGGCCAGAATTCCTTGATTACCTGTGAGAAGGCGTCCGTGCCCACTTGTTCGAGTAATCGACCGGAGTTGGCGGCCGCGTCACGGCCGTCCACATGATAGATGTTTCCGATCGCGGTCCCCACCGAGTTCCCGACCCACTCTGAATAATTGAATTGGTATCCACCGCCGTCCTTATGGGTGACCACCACTTGGGCCAGCGCATAGCCGGTGCGCTTCCAGAAACCACCCCATTGCGGACCGCGCCGGAAATAGCGCGGGTCTTGATGAAACGCTATTGGAAAAATGCCTTCGGTCAACATGTTGCCGATCGCCTCGTCCGCGTACCAGGCGCCCAGGCGCTTGCCGTAGCCCTGAGCGCCTTGGCCGTAGGACTTATCATCGTTGGTCAGCTGGTCGAGACCGGCGTAGGCGGCGGCAAGCAGAAACAGCGGAT
>JBEKHQ010000548.1:0-3480 GCA_050012195.1 Bryobacteraceae bacterium
AGGTCCGAGAGCACCGTATTCCAGACCCGGTCGAACTCTTCTTCGACGAGGGTCGGAGGCGGGGCGAATTTGTGGAGCTCATCGAGCTTATCGAGCAGCGTCCGTTTGAGTTTTTGGCGGCTCACCGCTGCGTGCTCGCGCTCGAGCCGCTCCTTCACAGTGGTCTTGAGGTTGTCGAGGGATTCTATACCAAGCGATTTTGCGAAGGCGTCATCAATCTCAACGCTTCCCGGCGCCTCCACCGCTTTGGCGGTAACCTCGAACGCCGCGTTCTTCCCGGCAAGTGTCTCCACTGAGTAATTCGATGGGAAGCTCGCGTTCACCGTGCGCGTTTGACCTGCGCCGATGCCGATCAATTGCTCCTCGAAGCCGGGAATAAACGTTCCCGAGCCAATCAGCACGGCAATATCCTCGCCATTTCCCCCTTCGAACGGCTCCCCGTCAATGGTGCCGGTGAACGAGATGATAACGCGGTCACCCTGCGCGGCTACACCTTCAGCCTTGGCAGCAAAGGGCTTGTTCTGGTCTGCAATGGTCTTGATCGCCTCCGCCACCTCCTCATCGGTGACCTCGGTGACCAGCCGATCGATCGTGATCGTCTTGAAGTCGGCGAGTTCGATCGTCGGGATGACCTCGACCGCTACGGTATAGGATAGGTCGGAATGCCCGGTGATCACGCCCTCGATTTCGCTTTGCTCCTCGGGCAGCGTAACTTTCGGCTCCATGGCGAGCCGAAAGCCGCGATCGGACACGATCTGGGCATTGGTCTCACGCACAACAGCTTCGATCGCCTCCGCCATAACCGCACGCCCGTAGACGCGCTTGAGATGGTTGATTGGAACCTTGCCCGGGCGGAAACCGTTCAGGCGCACGCGGTCCTTGAGCTCCACGATGCGTTCGTTGAGCCTCGCCTCTAAATCCGCGGCCGGGACCACGACCCGGAATTCGCGCTTGAGGCCTTCAGTCGTTGTTTCGGTGACCTGCATGGCGTTCGATCTCATCAGCTTTGTCGTTGGTGTTGTATTTGTCGTTGTCGTTCATCGCGAGGCCGGCATTATCATACTGTCGCGATCATGTCGCAGGTTGGACGTGGTGCGGGCGGAGGGACTCGAACCCCCACAACTTTCGTCACGGGAACCTAAATCCCGCGCGTCTACCAATTCCGCCACGCCCGCAAAAGGGCCAGCTCGGCGCCCCATCAGCCTCGGTGGATCAAGGTCAGCCGCTCGGACTGCGCATTCCGGTCAGAGAGTTAGAGCGTGGACGCCAATAAGTCCACGCCCTCCGCGCTCGCTGAACTACTTTGCAAAAACCCGAATTCCACTTTTGCCGACCACGGTTTAGCCGCATGCCGCCGAGCGGCGCGGCTTATATCACGCCGGCAGCAATAGGTGCAGCACGAAAATAGGTGCCGCCAGCCATCTCTGCACCCTCACTTTCCCGCGTGCAAATATAATTTTTCAATCCCCGGCAGGCCCCCAAAACGCGTCGCCCCCATCCAACTCCGCCGCGAGATTTCGATAGATGCGGGGTAACGCCTCCGGCAGGTCCTCGGAAATCAATCCGCGCCCCACGATGTCGCCTGCCCGGCCATGCAGCCAAACCGCCGCCGCAGCGGCTTCGAAGGACGGCATGGCTTGCGCCAACAGTCCGGCGATGAAGCCCGCAAGAACGTCCCCCGAACCCGCGGTCGCAAGCCATGGCGGGGCATTGTCATTGATGGCGGCGCGGCCGTCGGGGGCTGCAATCACGGTGTCGGCGCCCTTCAGCACCACAACGGCGCCCGCACGTTGCGCGGCGTGGCGCGCCCTTTCGAGTTTCGATGCCACCTGCGATGGCTCCCCGCCGCCGTGAAAAAGCCGGACAAACTCCCCCTCGTGGGGGGTCAGGACCGTCCCCCGATCGCGGCCTCTCATCGCCCCAAATAGGACGTCGGGCTGGTCGGAGAAGCTCGTGAGCGCATCCGCATCCAAAACCACAGCCCGCTCACCGGCGAGCGCCACCAAAACCATCTCCCGGGTTTGGGCGCCGACGCCCGCGCCCGGACCGATAACCACCGCGTTGCGGCGGCGATCCATGAGAAAGTTGGACAGCTCCTGCGCCCCGTCCACCGGACGCACCATGACCGCCAGACTGGCGCTCGCGTTGACTGCCAGCGCGTCCTGGGGCGAAGCAATGGTCACCAGGCCAGCCCCCATCCGCAATGCGGCCCGGGCGGCAAGCCGCGCTGCACCGGTCGAACTGACGCTACCGGACACGACGACGGCGTGACCGCGCGAATATTTATGATCTTCAAGGTGTGGGGCCGGAAAAGCGCCCCGCCACAACGGCAAGCCGTTGACGAAGGTCTGCGGTCGGATAGCGGCAAGGACGTCGGATTTAATTCCGATATCCGCAACCACTACCGGCCCGCAGAGGGCGCGCCCGGGAAGCAGGAGGTGGCCCGGCTTGCGGCGAAAAAACGTGACAGTTCTCGCCGCCTTCACCGCCTCCCCCATGATCGCCCCGGATGTTCCATTCACGCCGCTCGGGAGGTCGACGGCGAGGACGGGGACGCCGGATCGATTGATCGCCTCGATCATCGTTCGCGCCGGCCCGGCGACCGGACGATCCAGCCCCGCACCAAAGAGCGCATCGATGATGACGTCCGCTCCGGCCAACGCTTCCGCCGAGGCTACTTCGAAATCCCCGTCCCACAGTCTTGCCGCTTCCGCTGCGTCGCCTTTGAGTTTTGACCGGTCGCCCACCAAAAGCAGCCGCACGTCACAGCCGCCGGCCTTCAAGAGCCGGGCGGCGACAAACCCGTCCCCGCCATTGTTTCCGGGGCCGGCGACCACCGCAATTTTGCGTCGCGAGGGCCACGCATTGGCGGCTGCGTTCGCCACGGCGTGCCCGGCATTCTCCATAAGGACGAGGCCAGCGGTACCGCCCGCGATCGTGAGGCGATCGGCTTCCGACATCTCGGAATTGGACAGAAGCTCGATCATTTCACGGAAACCTGTAATTCCTGGCGGCAAATCGTTAGGGCGCTCATCTGGCCGCTGACGAAATGAACATAAGCTGAAATTTCGAACTGGCACGCTGCTGGATTGACCTCAACGTGGGCGGCGTGCCTATTTGCTAAGCACAGGACCGCCTCATGCCGCGCCGTTGGCCCTAGAGAACCGACTTAATGAATTGAAACAGCGACGTTTTTCGACGTTTACAGGGCTTGGCACGGACCCTGCTAACCGGAAGCGCGCGGCTCAACCCGCGGTTTGACCGCGGGCGGCCAGGAGATGAAACGCGATGAAGAAGATTGAAGCAGTCATCAAGCCCTTCAAACTTGATGAGGTGAAGGAGGCGCTCCAAGAAGTAGGGCTGCAAGGGATTACCGTCACCGAAGCCAAGGGTTTTGGCCGCCAAAAAGGCCACACCGAACTCTATCGCGGCGCCGAATACGTGGTCGACTTTCTCCCCAAGGTGAAGATCGAGATTGTG
>JBEKHQ010000549.1:0-3478 GCA_050012195.1 Bryobacteraceae bacterium
GCGCATGATCTGCTCAGCCGTTCGTGGAACAAAAGAGGTCAGCGCCCGAATGCTCATCGCTTTTGCGGCCCTGCCCCTGATCATGGCAACCGCATCCACGGCGTCGGCCCAGATACGCGGCTTCAACGGGACCTGGAAATTGAACCTCGACAAAACGACCGGGCCGCACGCCAAGAGCGAGATCTTGAGTTTCCGCGTCACCGGCGACGAGGAGCACTACACAGTCGACGAAGTAGAACCGGATGGCAGTCTTTTCAAGACCGAGTACACGGCCAAATTCGACGGCAAGCCTTACCCGAATAAAAACCTCGTTACCGGCGCCGTCACCTATGTTTTCCTGAGAAAAATCGACGATCACACCGAGGAGCTCGAGAACAGGGACGCACCCGAAGGGACGGTGACCTCGAAGTATCGACGCGTGCTTTCGCGCGACGGCAAAACCATGACCTCATCTATCCTCAACGCAGACGGCTCCGTCTTTTCCGTCCGCGTTTTCGAAAAGCAGTAGCGCGGGTTCCAGCGTCTATGAACGCGGATCGCCCCGCGTGTAATACTCAAAGCAAAATCGGTGCGACAGAAAGTCTTGCTTGTACACCCCGAACTCAAGAGCCATGGTGGCGGACAAGCCGTCGCCGCGTGGACTATCCAAGCCCTATGCGATTCCACCGAGCTGACCCTCTTGACCAAGCGGAAATTCGATTGCGACGAGCTGAACCGCTTTTTCGGTACCACTTTGAAGCCTGGCGATTTCCAGATCCACTACGAGCCGCCGATGTTTGAGCGAATTGCAACCCTGATGCCGTTCCAGGCGGACCTCCTCAGAACCGCCTTATTCGCGCGTGCCTGCAAATGGCTCGCCTCGCGCCAGCCCTTTGACGTCATTATCGGCACCAACAACGAATTCGATTTCGGAACCAAAGGCATTCAATACGTTCATTTTCCGTGGAACGTGGGGCCCCGCGCCACTAGACGGCATTCCCCGTGGAACGCGTGGCCTCGCGATCCCGACGCGAAACGTTGGTACCACTTTCCCTCCGGCGTCACTCTTTACTGGCGCATCTGCTATCGCATCGGCGGAATTTCGCGGGAACGCATTCGCCGAAACGTGACCCTCGCCAATTCGGAGTTCATTCGCGGACTGATCCGCGAAGCCTATCAAATCGATTCGATCGTGCTGCATCCTCCCGTGCCGGGCCGCTTTCCGGATGTACCTTGGGAACGGCGCGAAGGGTCTTTCGTCGCTCTGGGACGCCAATCGCCCGAAAAGAATTGGCCGCAAGCAGTGGAGATTCTGCGCCAGGTTCGCGCCTCCGGCCACCCAGTGCGCTTAACTCTCATCGGCAGCCCGGACCATCCGGAAACCGAACGCAAACTGGCCCAACTTGCGCGGGAACACTCGGACTGGTTTACGGTGCACACCAACCTGCCGCGCGAACAAATGGCGCGGATCATCGCGCGGCATCGCTACGGAATTCATCCCATGGTTCGCGAGCATTTCGGGATCGCGGTGGCGGAACTGCAACGCGCGGGCTGCATCCCGTTCGTGCACCGCTCTGGCGGCCCTATGGAGATCGTCGGCTTCGATGATCGCCTGATGTTCGAGAACCCCTCCGAAGCCGCCTCCAAGATTTCGCGCGTACTGGAAAGCGAAGACTTGCAGCGCGAACTCGCGGGCCAGGCCAACGCGCGCGCCGCGCGCTTAACCAGCGAAACCTTCATGCGGGAGATCCGGCGCCAGGTCGAGGAATTTTCGTGACACTAGCGCTCGGGCGATGCAGCAGACTGGTGATCAAGGCCCAAGAGGCTTCCCGGCTATAGCCTGCAGCAAGATGTCGGAACGCACAACGGCGGTAAACCAACGGCGGTCCTGAAACAGGGCGGCGGTTGCCGACGTGGGCCGCCATTTTTTAAAGTAATCGGTCAGCCTGCCTGCATAGGACGGCTGTCCCGGCTCAAAGTTAGTGATGACCACCCACTGGGAGTGCCGGAGCGACTCCCGCAGTCCCTTTTCGTCACCAGGGAATCCGGTGGCCTGAAGGCCGCTATACCAGTGGATTTGCGGAAAGTTCGAGCCCATCACTAACGCGCCGGGGCTCGCCTGGATGCGGAGAAAATCCATTGCTTCAAGGAAAGACGGGTATCCCGCGGTGTAGACATGTTTCAGGATCGGGCGCGTCGCCCGGAAATCGAGAAAGAACATCCCGGCAAGCAGGACACCCAGCGTCGCGGCCCGCAACGGCGATCGCAAGCCCGCAGTTAGCTTGGCGAGCGGTACGGCCGCAACCACGGCCATAAATGGAAGGGCCGAACTCACCAACCTATCGTCCTTAAACCGGTAGCAACTGAACCACGCCAGGATTACCGCGGCCGTTAGGAAGGCCTGCAGAGCGAACCTCTCTCTGGTCCAGAAGGCCCAAACTACACCCGCCGCGAACAACAGCGCGATAGTCGGCGAAAGCATGAACGGCAACTGGCGGAGATAAAAGAGCCGAGGCATGGAAACTCCCGGCAGATAGCCCTGCACCTGTACCGCTGCCTGCTTCATCCCCACCAGTGGATCTCCGAAGACGACCCATTCGCGGATGAACCAGGGAAGAATGACCACCAGTCCGGCCAGGGGACTGAGAATGAATTCGCGGGTCCTGAATCGGCGCCGAACGGCGGGGCCTCCCAGCCACAAAGCGACCGGGATAGACACAACCAGCACCGGCAGAAATAGAACAGCGGTGTATCGAGTCATAAGCGCCAACGCTAGGCAGATCCAGCTCCAGACAAAGAGGCGCTCGTGGCGATAAGCGCCGAAATGGAAGAACCAGACGGCCGCCGCGAAGAAAGCCATGAACGGAACTTCGCACATGAAACGGGGAGCGAACAACCAAAAAAACGGCGAGATGCCGAGGAAGAATGCCGCGATAATTCCCACGGTGCGATCGAACGCCGCTGCGGCGAATCCATAGACGCATAGCAGAGCCAGCAAATCGAATGCCCAACTCGCCACCTTGAGGACGCTATCGCTGAACCGGTCTCCGCTGACAAGCATGCAGGCTGCGCCGGCCAATGGCAGCAGGGGCGGTCGCAAGGGGTTTGGATTACCTAGGAAACCAAAACCTTCCCCGTCCACGATCGAACGGCCGATGGACGCATACTCGCACTCATCCCACCAGAGCATTCCGTAGGAGTTCATGGAGGGGGCGTAGGTACCGCCGAACAGCAGCAGCAGAGCGGCAATCGGCCAATGCTTGAGGACGCTGGCCCTAATTCGACGCAGGATGACCCGGTACATAGCGCGCCAGGAGCACAATCGCCGTTCCGCTTAAGGCAACGGATTGCGCGGGATTCGATTTCTCCATTCTTCCGGATCGGTAGCCACCCAGATCGGGACTACTTCCAGCTTCGCTTCGCCGCCGACAATCCCTAACTATTGCATGCTGAGGCTGACGTCCGCCAGGAACCGCATTATCCTCGCCTTTACCCCGAT
>JBEKHQ010000550.1:0-3476 GCA_050012195.1 Bryobacteraceae bacterium
TCGCTGGCATGCTTGTACGTGCTGTATTTGTCGCTGGTGGGCGCAGGCCAGGATTTCTTGTCCTTTCAGTGGGACATGCTGCTGTTAGAGACCGGGTTTCTCGCGATCTTCCTCGGGTCTTCGAGATTCGTGGTGCTGTTATTTCGCTGGCTGCTGTTCCGTCTGATGTTTTTGTCGGGAGCGGTGAAGCTGCTGAGCCACGATTTGTCGTGGCGCAACCTCACCGCCATGAGCTTCCACTACATGACGCAACCGCTGCCCACGCCAATCGCCTGGTACATGCATCAACTGCCTGCCGTGTTCCAGCGTTTTTCGACCGGCGCGGTGCTGTTAATCGAATTGATCGTTCCGTTCCTGATCTTCGGCCCTCGGCCGTGGCGGCTGGTGGGCGCCGGCTTCCTGCTTGGACTTCAAGCGCTGATCGCCCTGACCGGAAGCTACGCCTTCTTTAATCTGCTGGCCATGGCGCTTTGCCTGTTTCTTTTCGACGACGCGCGGCTGGCGCGTTGGAAGATGCCTGCCCGCCGCACGCAAACCAAACCGATCGCCGTCGTCGCCATCGCCGCCGTGGTCTTGGCCGTTAGCCTGTCCGAGCTGTCGGGTGTGTTCCTGGATTCGACGCCTGCGTCCGACCGCGTTCTGGAGCGCTGGGTGACACCGTTCGGGATCGTGAACACCTACGGATTGTTTGCGGTGATGACCACGACGCGGCCGGAAATAGCGATCCAGGGTTCGAATGACGGCGTCACCTGGATTGACTACCGGTTCCGCTACAAACCGGGCGACCTGGCCAAACGTCCGCGCTGGGTTGCGCCTTATCAGCCGCGTCTCGATTGGCAGATGTGGTTTGCGGCGCTGGCCGGCAGCGAAGGGACGCCGTGGTTCGGCAATTTTCTGGTGCGATTGCTCCAAGGGTCGCCCGAAATCGAAGGGTTGCTGGCCGGCAATCCGTTTCGCGCCGCGCCCCCGAGGTACGTACGGGCGCTGTTGTTCGACTATTCGTTCACCGATTTCGCGGAGCGTCGGGCGACGGGGGATTGGTGGAAGCGACGCCCGCTGGGAGTCTATTTTCCGGCCATTTCGCTCGATAACGTTCGACAAATTCCGTGATGCTACTGGACCGCGATGGTCGGTCCGGTTGGAGAGCTAATGCTCGCGATCTTGAGCGCGATGGGCACCGATGGGCCGGGCGTGACGCTTTGAGGAACGGCGGCATTGATTTGAACCAGGCCGTTGACCTCGCCTGGCGCTGCGCCCGCATAGGAAACAACAGCGTTCACACCGCCGATGGTCACTTGCACGGATTGTTCGAGTGTCTCGCCAGGAGGCGCCAATGCGCCGCTTACGGATGCCGGCATAGTCTGCCCGCCCCCGGTCCCGAAGATCTGAATCGTGCTGCCGCGCGCGGCCGGATTCGATGCGCTGTTGACCGAGCTGTCCTGATTGAGCACGACTGCCTGTCCCACGCCGGTCGAACCGGCGGTGAAGATGGCCGGCGCCGCGGGAGCTAATGGAACGTCCCATGTTCCCGACTTTGCGCGGTTCCGCCCGGCGATGGAGACCACTTGCACCGAAACCGTGCCGCTGGTTTCCACATCGAAAGGAACCAGCGCGTTCACCTGACTTGCCGATGCGTAAATCAGCGGCGCCTTGATCCCGCCGATCAGCACCTCAGTCTCGCCGATGTCGGTCCCGAAATCGCCGGAGGCGTCGAGCGTGGCGACGACGGGAGCGGAGCCGAGTCCGCTGCCAAAGATCGCGATCATCTCACCGGGCGCGATCGGGCCGGGAGTCTCGGATGCAGAGTTGACGACGGCCGTAAGAATCGGGGGATCGGCCGGGGTGGCGGTTACGCTGAAAGTTACGGGGACCGTGAATTGGCCGGTGGTCCAAGCGATGACCAGGCCGGTGTAATAGGTTCCGGGCGCCAATCCGGTCGCGAACGCGGTCAGAGTGTAGATGGGTGTCGCCGATGTCGACCCGGGCGCGGGTTGAAGCTGGAGCCAGCCCGCGCCGATCGTGGTCTTGAAATCCACCGGGGGACCATTGAATGCAATCGACAGGTTCTGGGAAGCGCTGCCGCCGGCCGGCGCAGTGTAGGAAAGGGCCGCGGGCGTGGCCGTGAGCATGGTCTGCGCGGTTGGATTCGCGAGCACCGCCAGCGTCGCGGGAACGACGAGCGTTGGATAGCCGACAGCATTAATCGTGATTGCGCCCTGGTACACGCCCGGCGCGAGCCCGGCCGAGTTGGGATACAAGTTCACTTGGGATAAGGGGCCCAGGCTTTGGACGGCGACGTTGAGCCAGGAAACATTGCTAGTAACGGAAGTGAGCTCGACATTGAACTGCTGGAACGACAAAAAAGACGAGAAGCTATTCGACTGAGGAGTTCCAGCGGGAAGCGTAAAAGCCGGCGGGGGAGCATTGATCATGAGGGTGTTGGGCGGCGGCGGGCCCTGGGCGTTCACGGTCAACAATACTGCGACGTTCACCGTATTCGCCGGGCCCTGAATTGTGATCTGGCCCGAATAATTGCCCGGGGCCAAATTCAACCCGAGCGTATCGTCGGCGACGCTGATCTGGATCGGAGTGGTTCCGCGGCGCACCGAGACTCTCAACCAGTTGCCGCCGCTACTGGTGGACGCCGAGATCTCCACCGGCGTTGCCCCGCCGTTGCTCACAATCGGAAGAATTTCCGCGTACTGGTTCCCCGGCTCGGAGAAACCGCAGCATTGGCCGACCAGAGCTGAGATGACGGCTGCGCCGGTTGCGGTTAGAGTGACGTTGATAACGGTTGGAATGACGGGAACCCCGCTGAGCGAAGCGGGCGCGACCGGCGTAACGGTGACCGTCCCGGAGTAAGTGCCAGGTTTCAGGCCAACTGGATTCGGCGTAAGCGTTAGCGTGCTGTAGGAGCCATGAGAGACGGAGGAAACCGACAGCCACTCAGCCGCGCTGGCCGAGACAGATACGCTAAAGGAAAAATTCTGGGCAAACGTCACCGTCTCAGGAGCGGGCGCGGGACTTCCGGTTTGCCAGGACCACGCGCCCGAATAGGGGTAGGGCGTCAGTTGGATCTCGATCGGAGGTTCGGGGATAGTGATGGGGGGCGGAGTAGAAACGATCGTGGACAGGACCGGCGCCAGGCCTATGCCGATAACGTTGATGAACCGAACCGGAGCCGAAGTGGTGACCCACGCGAACCCAAGGCCCAACGAGTTTAATGGTTGAGTTATGTCGATCAGAGAAAGCTGGCCCGGTGGAAGCAAATAACTATTCACGCTAATCAACTGAGTCGAAGACGCGATGGGTTGGAACCCCGCCAGCGTAACCGTAACGGGCGCTGGGTCTGGATTAAACATCGCCAGGCTCTCAACCTCCGCGGCGTCGCCAAACGCGTCGATCTCGGCCGCCGTATAGGTAGTGAGCGGAAGGATGGAATGCACGCCCGCGAAGTAGCTGCTCTCCGGCGGCGG
>JBEKHQ010000551.1:0-3473 GCA_050012195.1 Bryobacteraceae bacterium
TAATGTTTTGGTGTCGTTCACTCGTACGAGTAGTGCGAGCGCGTAAGGATTTGTATCAGACCGCGAGCTGGTATTCCTTCAGCTTGCGGTACAGGGTGGTTCGACCGATGCCCAGCAGGTTGGCGGCGATGGCGCGGTCGCCTTTGGTGTATTCGAGCGCATCGAGGATCGCCTGGCGTTCCATCTGAGTCAGGGGGACGATGGGCGGCCGTTCCGCGGGAAGTGTCGAGCGATGCTCGTACGCGCCGGCGTCGCCTGGAGGTTTAGCAAGCGGATGAGCGCCGGCGGCCGCCGACATGACCTGCGCCTTCTTCGCGATGAGATGATTCTGCAGCATGGAGGGCAGCTCGCCCACGTGCAGCAGCGGGCCGGAATTGATCGCCACCATGTGCTGAATCGAATTCTCCAGCTCGCGGACGTTGCCGGGCCAGTCATAGGACAGCATGGCCTCGAGCGTTTCCTGCGTGAGCGTGTGCCCCTTGGCATAGCGCCCGAGAAAATGCGCGATGAGCGAGGGAATATCTTCTTTACGGTCGCGCAGCGGCGCCAGGCGCAGATTCACGACGTTGAGACGGTAGAACAGATCGCGTCGGAAGGCGCCCTTTTCCACTTCTTTCGCCAGGTCGCGGTTGGTGGCGGCGATGACGCGGAAATCGGAACGCCGCTGAGTGAGCGAGCCCACCGGACGGAATTCTTTCTCCTGGAGGACGCGCAGTAGCTTGGCCTGCAAATCGAGCGGCAGTTCGCCGATCTCGTCAAAAAAGGCGGTGCCGCCGTCGGCGGATTCGATCAGTCCCGTTTTCGCTCCGACGGCGCCGGTGAAAGCGCCCTTCACATGGCCGAAGAGCTCGCTTTCCATCAGCGGCCCGACCAATGAGGAGCAATCGATCGTCACAAAAGGTCCGATGGGAGCCACGCCGTGGATGGACCGTGCCACTACTTCCTTGCCGGTACCGGTCTCGCCCAGCAGCAGAACCGGCCAACGGCAGCGGCCGAGCTTCTCAACCATCCGCAGGATATTGCGGACGCGCGGCGACTGGCCTACCAGGAGGGGAGTCGACGGTTCGGCTTGCGCAAGCATCGGGTTCAAGATCGTCCTTTGGGGGTATAGTGTGTGTTACCTCCATAAACTCTACTGGGACTTTAGGGTTTCAGCAACTCCCCAAGCTCTTAGATCGGGTAGCTATTTTGCGGTATTGACACCTCCTCATTTGCGGGGATGCCTTTAGTACTTTTAGGGCGACTCCTAGATTCGGTTAGGGGCAGGCCCTAGCGGCCCTGAGTCTGCAAACCGGAATCGGCGGTCTGGCCGGCGAGCGGCGCGGGCTGGTCGATCCGTACCACGAAGCCGGTACCGATTTCGGTTCGTATCTTTTGCTGTAACAAGGTAGCCGCTTGTTCGGTGCGCTCTCTCCCCGCCAGCACGCGCCACAGCGAGGGCGACCCAGGGCGAAGGACCAAGCGCGCCGATCCGTATTCCTTTTCGAGCGAGGCACGCAGACGCTCGGCCCGGTCCTTGTCTAGAAAAGCGCCGGCCTGAACCGCGAACCAATTGTCGGCGAGCGAGGCCGCGGGCGTCGAGAGGACATCCACGCGAACCCGCGCGACACCGACGCCGATGGATCCGATGGATTCCGCGGCGGCGTGCGAAAGATCGATGATGCGTCCGTCGACGAAGGGGCCCCGATCGATGACGCGGACATCCACGGTCTTGCCGTTCGCGACATTGGTGACGCGAACCACGGTTCCGAACGGGAGGGTGCGGTGCGCGGCGGTGAGCTTTTCCATATCGTAGATCTCGCCGTCGGCGGCCACGCGTCCGTGGTAAGGATGGCCATACCAACTCGCAAGGCCCGTTTCACTCGATCGGATCTGGGCCGCAGCGGGCGGCGCGACGGGCGCGACGGCGGCCGCGTGATTCTTCGCGCATCCGGCGAGCGACAACGCGGCGGGCAATGCGAGCAGCGCAAATCCGGTTCGAAGACGCATTTGTTCCGATCCTAACGCGCTCCGCTCCTCGCGGCAAGAACAAAAAACGCCTAGCCGGGGCGTTTTTCGTGTGGAACAATCTATCGAGGAAATGATTTTGGGCGCTGGAGGGGTGTCCGCGGCCCGTCCGAGGGGCCCGATGTGCATTTTTTTCTTGACTTTCGCCTCAAACCACCTTATATATGAATCACACTGCGATCTGTTGATCGCAAATTTTGATGTTAGGGAGAATCAATCGATGAAGAACGCAACAAAGAAAGCTGCAAAGCCCGCGAAGAAGAAAGCGCCCGCCAAGAAGAAGAAGTAAGCGCTGGCGCCCCGAGAGGGCTTGCAGTCTAAAATTTAGGGTTCATGCAAACGGCCCCGAGAGATCGGGGCCATTTTTATTGGTGGGCAGTGAGGCGTGCGTCGGTTGCGGTCCCCTGGACCGCCCCACCTAGCCGATCTTGTTCAGGGCCGCGCGCAGTTCATCCAGCGTCATCGTGCCGGGGTGATACAGTCGCACGATGCCGCGCCGATCCACCAGCACCAGCGTGGGCGTCGTACTGGCGCCGTAGTTCCGGAAGTTCTCTTCGCTCAGGGGCGCGGGCGCGCCGAGCAGATCCGGATAATACTTCCGGCGAACCGCTTCGATGTACTTCGTTTCAGCGGCGGGGCTTGCATCCTCGCCGCCCGCCGCATAACCGTAACGCTGGGTCGGCGCGATCAACACCAAGCCACGGCCGGCGTATTCCTTTTCGATCTTCGCCAAGATCGATTCTTCCTGCTTGCAGTCCCCGCACCAGTGGGCCCAGAAGAACAGCAGGACCGGTTTGCCCATGAGCGAAGCGAGCGGCGCGGGTTTCGATCCCAGGTACTCGCGCTCATCGAGCGGAGGCGCGGCCTTGCCTTCCAGGCTCAGCAGATTAATGTTTTTTTGGATTCGGGTGCGGATCGAAGTCGTGCGATAGGCCGCCAGCTGCTCGCGCAGGAATGCGACCGCCAAGTTGTGGTCCCGTTCTTCGGCCAAGACCAGAGCCTGGACTTCGATGGCCGCGCCGAGCGCGATGGCAAGGTGAGGGTCGGAATCCAAAGCGCGGCGCTTGAGCTGATCCGTCGCCAGAGCCTGGGTCTGCTTGGCGTAGGCTTCGGCCTTATCGTATTGCTTCACCGCCAGTGCGCCGCGGCCGAGCCAGGACAGCGCTTCCAGCATTTCGGGCGTCACGCCGCGCAGGGAGCGGTAGCGGGCGATCGCCGCATCGCCCAGCGCGAAATTGTTGTGGGCGATGTCGTCGCGGACGTCTTCAATCAGGCCCGCCCAGACGACGGAGGCGAACAGGAACGCGGGAATCAGTCTCGACAGCATCCTACATTGAGGATAATACGCGGCCGCCATCGACGACGATGGTCTGGCCGGTCAGGTAGGAGGACGCGTCGCTTGCGAGCAGCAGGGCGACCTCCGCCACCTCGATCGGCTGGCCCAAGTGCTGGATGGGTTGGCGGGC
>JBEKHQ010000552.1:0-3469 GCA_050012195.1 Bryobacteraceae bacterium
TATTCCAGCTTGGCGATGCTGTCCTCCACCGTGTCGCCGTATTTGTGATTAATCTGGGCCCAGCCTGTGATCCCGGGCTTTATGCAAAGCCGCTGCCGGTAATACGGGATTCGCCTTTCGAGTTCCGCCACGAATTCGGGGCGCTCCGGCCGCGGCCCGACAATGGACATCTCCCCCCGCAGCACGTTGAACAATTGCGGCAACTCATCCAGGCGAAGCTCGCGCAGCCATTTTCCCACGCGCGTGATGCGAGGATCGCCCTTCGTCGCCCAAACCGCGCCGCTCCTGGATTCGGCGTTTTGATACATGGAGCGGAACTTGTATAGCGTGAACACAGCGTTGTCCTTGCCCACGCGCTGCTGGCGGAACAGAGCCGGCCCGCGGGACGACAAGCGCACCGCAATCGCCACCAGCAGCATGAGGGGAGCCGTGAGAACGGCCGCGAACACCGCGATGACCATCGAATAGATGGACTGCAACATCACGCGCCGCGGGTTGGGACCGAGGTCGGAAGAAAAGATGAGTTGCGCCGGCCGAAGTTCGCGCGTGGAAATGCGACCGAACGTGGCTTCGTAGGTGTTGAAGGCGTCTTCAACCGGTGTCCCGCTCAAGTGGATGTCGAGCAGCTGATTGACGGGCAGACGCGCGCGGCGCTCCTTCATTCCCACCACGACGCGGTCCGGTTTCCACTCAGCGACGATGCGGCGCAAATCGGCGACCTTCCCCAAGACCTTCAAGCCCGCAATTTCGCCCGCCTCCGGCTCATCCTCCACGCTGCCGATGGCGACGGAACCGGACTCCGGATGCTCCGCCATATGGGCGCCGATTTCCCGCACCAGCGCCGAAGTGCCCAGGAATAAAATCCGCTCCGACCCGATCGCCTTTATGACAACGCTCACGTAGAGAATCCGCCACCAAGGAAGCAGCACTAGCGTCAGTGCGCTACCGGCGATCATCAGCCACGTAGGCAGAAAAAGATCGCGCAATCTGAGATAAACCAGCAAAGCCTGGACCAGGAACGCGCCGCCCAGCGCCAGGCCCACTTGCTGAAACAGGACGATTCTGGACTTGATGCGCAGTTGTGTGTACAAGTCCTGGAAATAAATGGCCAGCATGAGGCACGCCACGACCACCGCGATCCGCGCCCATCCGCTGTCGTACAGCAGGAACACTTCCGGATCGACGTCCAAAACCAGAAAAGCCGCCAGTACGTAGCAAGTGTAAATCAAGATCGCTTCCGAAACCAGAAGCGCGACTACACTGCTGGGCACAAAGACTCGAAAGAGCCGAATCATTTTTGGGCAGCGTTCTAGATTGCGATGGACCGCGCGGCGCGCGATTCGTGCTCGAGAAACCAGGCGTAGGTCTCTCGAATGCCTTGCTCCAGGCTGATACTCGGCCGCCAGCCCAAGGCCAGCAGGCGCGAGCTATCGAGCAGCTTTTGCGGCGTGCCATCGGGCTTAGAAGAATCAAAGACGAGCCGCCCTTCGTAACCGGCCGCGCGGCGAATCAGCTCGGCGAGTTCCCGTATGGTGACGTCGGTTCCGAAGCCCACGTTAATGATGCCGGCTTCGTCGTAGTTGAGCATCAGGAAAACCGCCGCCGCGGCCATGTCGTCCACGTGCAGGAATTCCCGGCGGGGCTGGCCGCTCCCCCACACCACCATCTCCGGCGATCGATGGATACGCGCTTCGTGAGCTTTCCGCATCAGCGCCGGCAAGACGTGCGACGACAGCAGTTCGAAATTGTCACCGGAGCCGTAGAGATTGGTCGGCATCAAGCTGATCGCATGGAACCCGTACTGCCGGCGATAGGCCTGCGCCAATTTGATTCCCGCGATCTTGGCCACGGCGTACCATTCGTTGGTCGGTTCCAGTGGACCGGTCAGCAGATATTCTTCCCGAATGGGCTGCGGCGCCAGCTTGGGATAGATGCAGGAAGAACCGAGCGATTCCAATTTCTTCACGCCGTTCCGGTAAGCAGCCTCCACCACATTGAGTTCGATGGCCAGATTGTCGCGCAAAAATTCCACCGGATAGCTGCTGTTGGCCAGGATCCCGCCCACCTTGGCGGCGGCTTGAAAGACGTACTCCGGCTGTTCCTCCGCGAAAAACGCGTCTACCTCCGCTGCTTTCGTCAAATCCAATTGGGCGCGTTCGCGCACGATGAGTCGCGAATACCCGTCGGCTTCGAGACGGCGGCAAATCGCGGACCCGACCAGTCCGCGATGCCCGGCTACGTAAATCCGGCTCCTCTTATTCATGCGACGCTCCGCGCATCACCACGCGATGGCCCGCTTTGGCGAGCGTTTGCTCCTGTCGGGCCAGCTCCAGATCGTGCTCCAGCATCATTTGGACCAATTGCTCGAAGTTGACCTTGGGCCGCCAGCCGAGCTTGCGTTCGATTTTGGATGGGTCGCCGCGCAGATCGTCTACCTCGGTGGGCCGCAGGTAGCGCGGATCGGTCTCCACCACTTTTTTCCAGTCCAGCCCGCACATATCCGCGGCCAAATCGAGAAACTCGCGGACCGAGTGCGATTCCCGAGTAGCCACCACGTAGTCGCCCGGTTCCGGCGCTTGCAGCATCAGCCACATGGCTTCGACGTAATCCTTGGCGTAGCCCCAGTCGCGTCGAGCATCGAGGTTGCCGAGAAACAATTTCTTTTGCAACCCGAGCTTGATGCGGCCCAGCGCGCGGGTGATCTTGCGGGTAACGAAAGTTTCTCCGCGCCGCTCCGATTCGTGGTTGAACAGAATGCCGTTCGAGATGAACAGGCCATAAGCCTCGCGATGATTCACCGCGTGCCAATGCGCGGCCACTTTGCTGATGGCGTACGGACTGCGCGGATAAAACGCAGTGCTCTCGTTTTGCGGCGGAGGCGCGCCGCCGAACATCTCCGACGACCCGGCTTGGTAAAACCGAACCTCTCTATGCCTGCTCAAGGCGTAGTCCCGCATCGCTTCGAGCATGCGCAAAGTGCCCGTGGCCACCACCTCGGCGGTGTGCACCGGTTGATCGAAACTCACTCGCACGTGAGATTGCGCGGCCAGATTATAAATTTCATCAGGCTGCACTTCTTCGATCAATTGACGAAGCCTGGAGCCGTCCAGAACATCGCCGTAGTGCAGATGCAGGTTCGCGTTCTGCTCGTGAGGATCGGCGTAGATCGAGTCCAGCCGGTCGGTGTTGAAGGTGGAAGCGCGCCGCACGATGCCGTGCACCTGATAATCCTTCGACAGGAGCAACTCCGCCAGAAACGAACCGTCCTGGCCGGTGATTCCGGAGATGAGGGCTTTTTTCGCCATGCTAATGTCCCGCCCTCGCGCCCGCCGGCGTTGCCGCCCCGGATTTTTGCGAACCGTTCACCAGGCGCAGCAGCGGAATACCGCTGTCGTGAATTAGTTGCATCGTCTCCGCGTCTTGACGCTGCGCCAGGACAAGCTGATCGGCCCAGCGCAGGATCGAATCC
>JBEKHQ010000553.1:0-3469 GCA_050012195.1 Bryobacteraceae bacterium
CGATCCGGATCAGGGCCTGGAATATGGCGTCGCGAACCGCTCGCGAAGGCTCCTTTCCGAGCCGTTTCAAAAGAGGCGGCACGCCCTCCGGGGCATTCAAATACCCGATGTCTTCGGCCGCGTAGGTGCGCTCGGCCTCGTCGGGGCACTCCAACTTCTCCATGAACTCCTGGAGACTGCTCATTCCGTCGTCCTCCGGACCGCTTTCAAGATCTCTCCCGCCACTTCATGACTGGGCGCCACCACGCACGCTCCACCTCGTTCAAAGGCCTCGCGCGGCATTCCGTAAACCACCGCGGTCTGCTCGCTTTCGGCAATCGTGTGCCCGCCAGCCTGCTTAATCGCGACCATCGAGTCGGCGCCGTCGTCTCCAATGCCGGTCATCAGGACGCCGATGGTGTCGGCCCCGTAGATATTCAGAACCGAAGCCATCATGACGCCCACCGAGGGCACAAACAGGGTGGCCGGTGTGGTGGGGGTGCGGATGACCACCTCACCCGTGATCTTGCGGTGCAAACACAAATGCATCCCGCCCGGCGCCACATAGCAGACGCTCTGCTCGATCACCATGCCCGAACGCCCTTCCACAACCTTGAGCGCGCAGTGCTCGTCCAGCCGCTTGGCAAAGGATGCAATAAAGGCCGGAGGCATATGCTGCACCAGGAACAGGCTGGCGGGCACGTCCGCTGGAATCAGTGGCAACACCTCCTGGAGGGTTGCCGGTCCGCCAGTGGAGATTCCGATAGCGACAGCCCTTTTTCGGGTAACGTTCAGGAACGCGCCGCCGGATGGCGGACTGTAGGGCTTGCGGCGCTCACGGTTGCGCTGTTGGCGGTCCAGAATGCCTCGGGAGGCGGCCGCTTTGAGTTTGGCGATTAACTCGTCTGCCACGACGCCCATGTTGGCTGAAACCGTTCCATCCGGCTTGGCGACGAAATCGAAGGCCCCCAACTCGAGGCACTCGAAGGTGGTCGCAGTTCCTTGCTGAGTGAGCGACGAAACCATGACAACCGGACAGATCTTCTCCTGCAGGATGATCTGGAGGGCCGTGATTCCGTCCAGCTTCGGCATATTGATATCCATCGAGATGACATCGGGCCGCAGTTCCCGAGCTTTCGATATCGCGTCCTCGCCATCCCGTGCAAGCCCCACCAGATCAAGGTCGGCCGACGCCGCGATGATTCGTTTGAGGGTTTGCCGCATTAGGGCGGAATCGTCCGCCACAAGTACACGAATTCTTTTCATTGACTTGGATTTACCGGGGCCAGGTGAGCCGGCCCCCGGTTTAGAATTGGATCTACGTAGTGACTTCGGAAAGATGCGCCTGCTCCTGTTGGGAGAGAATCCTCTCCACATCCAGCAGCACGATCATGCGCTTACCCGCATCCACCTTGCCGATCCCGGAAATGAACTGTTGATCGATTCCGGACCCGATGGCCTCCGGCGGCGGGGCAATGTCCTTCTTGGCGAGGTTCAACACCTCGCGCACGGAGTCCACCACCAAACCCGTTTTGATGCCCCCCAGATCCACGATGATGATGCGGGTGCGGTCGTCGGACGGTTTGACCTCGAGATCGAAGCGCTTCCGAGTGTCCAACACGGGGATTACCTCCCCGCGCAGGTTCGTGATGCCCTCGATGAACTCGGCGGCCTTTGGCACTTTAGTGATTTTTGCGAGGCGATCGATCTCCTGGATTTGCGAAATCGGGATGCCGTATTCCTCCTCGCCCAGCAGGAACGTGACCAGTTGCACTTCGGTCATTTCCTGCGCGCCCTCGCCGGTTTTTTGACTTTCGCCGGTCTTCTGCTCTTCGATGGTTTGGGCCGAGGAGTTCTGTACATCCCGCAGTTTCTGATCTTTCATCAGGCTGGCAACATCCAACAACATGATCAAGCGGGCGCCGTCGTCCAGTTTGGCCACACCCGACAGTTCCATACCGCCACTCGAGGTAATGCGAGGCGGAGGTTCCATCAGGTTTTTCGGCACGTTCAGCACTTCGTGAACGTGGTCCACCACCAACCCCAGCACAAAGCCCTCGGCATCCACGACGATAATGCGCTGGTCTTCCTGGATGTTTTCAGCGATCTGCTCCTCAAATTGGCTCAGTGCAGCGATTGTTCCCCTGGCCCCAGAGACGACCTCTTTGCCACAGACTTGCGTGGCATCGCGATCACCGCTTTCCTGGTGCTTCGCTTGGAGCTGAAGCTGCTTGATGACCATTTCGTTGAGCCCGCGCGCCTTCGCCAGGGTCTCCATCAGCAACTGGCTGGAACTGTTGGTTTCTGCGATCCACTTGCGGATGCGCTCGGTTATGGAACGGTCTATCTTTTTCTGCCAATCTTCGACATAGATCTTCTCAACCTGGTCGATCCGGCGCTCATATTCTTCCCGTAGGGGACGGCAGCTATCGGCGAACTCCTCAGCGAGCGACCGCTGCTGAAGCAGACGCCGGAGGTCGATCACCGGGAGAATCTGGCCGCGAACAGTCAGCACTCCCAACACATATTCGGGAACGTCGGGAACCTGGTTTGGCGTCGTTACGCGCAGAATCTCCCGAACATGCTCCATCAGGAAGGCGAATTCCTCTTTCGCGATGCGAAAGGTGACCATCTTCTGGACTTCGGTGTCGGCGCCCAGCAATTTGTCCGTCGACTCTTTGCTCGCAGCCTCCGAACCCGAAGCCCCCTCGTTCGCGGAAACGGAATGGTGTGTAACGCCGATTTCGCAGACATGGGCCGCGTTCAGGGCCATGACGATGCGCTGCCCGTTGTCGAGTTTGACAACCCCTTCGAGGTAATCCGAAGAGGTTCCGCGGATGGCCGCCGGCGGAGGTTCAATCTCGCTGCGCAGCACGCTCGTTACCTGCTTGACGCGATCCACGCGCAAGCCGGTCTTGACGCCATCGATATCGACGACGAGTACACGCGTGCGATCGGTCTCTTCGGCCCGTTCCATGCCGAATCGGGTGCGCATGTCGATCACGGGCAGGACGACGCCGCGCAAGTTGGCGATGCCGTCCACGTAAGCCGGTGTACGAGGAACTTTCGCCATCTTGGGAAGGCGAATGATTTCCTGTACCGACATGATGTCGAAGCCGAACTCCTCTTCCTTTAACAAGAAAGTAACAAGCTGGCTCTCGTCTTTCAGGCTGGCGGATGACTGTTGAGTATCTGGTTGCATTCCAATCCCTCGCTTAGCCGTTCTGCAGTTCATCGGCCTGTGAGGCGATATCCTCGATGGCCTGAGCGATCTCTTGGGCGGCCTTCAGGCCCTGCTCAGAGGCTCCGGCTGCTTCGGTGGATGCGCGCGCTGTTTCCTCGGCGGCTGCTGCGATCTGCTGGCTGGCTTTGCCCGCCTGCTCGAGTCCCGCGGCGGCTTCACCGGATGCCTTCGCGATTTCCTGGATGTCCGTCACCACCACGTCGGATTCCTTGTCAATGCGCTCGAGGTTCGTGGTCGAAACCTTGG
>JBEKHQ010000554.1:0-3468 GCA_050012195.1 Bryobacteraceae bacterium
TCGTCCGGCGCTATTACGAATCGAAAGGATTCGAGGTCAAGAACGTATCTCGCGCACGGGGAGAACACGGGGGATATGACCTGCTCGCAATTAAGGGTTCCGAACAGATCAAGGCAGAGGTAAAGGGATGCACCCGCCCCTATGGAATACCGGACCCGTATTGCACGGAATTCGATTTTGAATCCCGGCGCCTGATTGCCGACGTGTTGTGCGTCGTCTATTTTCCGCCGGCGACAGAGACTCCTCAGTTGGCAGTCATTCCCCGCGAAGAAATTCCCCCGGAATACATCATTGAAAAGCGTGCGTACCGCATCAGCGGGAAGTTCAAGAAAAAGGAAATAATCTCAAAGTTCTTTGTGAAATTCTAGAGGGAGGGCGCCAATGAATATCCGTGCGAAATGTGTCAATAAGCAGCCGGACCCGAAAAAGGAGATTCCCGGATAATTGGCGTTCTCAATCGGCGTCGAAGGAGCCAGCGGATGAATTCCTACGAAAGTAGTTCTGTTGGCTATTCCGACGATGTCGAACAGCATTCCGATTTGATGTCGGACAGCGTTCCGATCTGATGTCGAACGTCGTTCCGAGATGACGGCGAGCAGGTTCGGAGCGGAGCGACGCTGGTGAAGAGATTGTGGCGGAAGTGTTCGCCATCGTCAAGCATTGGTAGCGAAGAACAGACGAAGCCGGTAGTCGGAGCGAAGCGACGCTTGGGTTGAGTGGCGGGGATTTGGGGGCGCGGGGGAAAGGGGCGGCAGCCCCTTTGTCCCCGCATCCTTTCGTGTAGAAACGGTTCGTTAGCTTTCCGCCGATGGCTTGGCGGATCGTTTCTTGCGCATCGAGTCACCTTGCAGCTCGATCCGATGGGCGTTGTGTACCAACCGGTCCAAGATGCTATCGGCTACCGTGGGTTCACCGATCTGGGCGTGCCAGGCCGAGACCGGTAGTTGACTGGTGAGCAGCGTTGAGCGGGCTTGATAACGCTCGTCGCAAATCTCCAGAAAGTCCCGCCGCTCGGGGTCGGCCAGAGGCGCCATGGCCCAATCGTCCACGATCAGCACATCCACCCGGCCCAGGCGGTAGAGCAGTTTGCTCAGACTACCGTCGGCTCGCGCCATGGCCAGTTCACGGAACAGTTGCGGCGACTTGAAGAACCAGGCGGTATATCCATCGCGGCAAGCTTTCTGCGCGAAGGCCCGCGCCATGTAGCTCTTGCCGGTGCCAGTTGGACCGGTGAAGAGCAGGTTGAGGTGATCGCGCACCCAGGCGGATTCGGCGGTCAGTGAGCGCACCTTTTGCCGCTCCAGGCCGCGCGCCGGGCGGAACTCGATGTCTTCCACACAGGCGTTACCTTGCAGGCGGGCATTGCGCAAACGCCGCTCCAGGGCGCGGTTCTCTTTCCAGTTCCATTGCCGATCCACCATCAGTCCCAAGCGTTCTTCAAAGCTCAAGCGATGGCTCTGGGGATCTTCCGTTTGTTCTTTGAACGCCTCGACCATGCCGCGCAGGCGGAGGGCGGCAAGTTTGTCCAGCATTGGTTGTGTCAGCATATTCGTCTCCTCACTGTACGGTTGGGGGCTTGGGGGATTTGTAGTAATCGGCGCCACGGATATTACCGTGGACGACCGGCGGGCGCGGGGCAGCCGCCTTTTCCGCGGGCACGCGGTCCAGCTGTTTTTCCAGCATGGACTTGATGCTGCGGTAGGAGTAGGCGTCCATCACACAGGCCCGCTGGGCGGCGGCTTCCAGCCGCTGCTGCGTGTACTGGTCGGAGAGCCGCAGGATGCCGAGGCAGGAACGATAGCCTTGCTCGGGATGCGGACGCCGGGTCAGTATCTGCTCGATGACCTTCGCCGTAGCGGGGCCGATGGTCTGAGCCCATTGGATCAGCCGCGACGGGGTCCATTCGAGATGACGCTGATGGGACTTGGGCCGGTGCTCGTTGATGGTGCTGGCCTGGTAGGCAGCGTGACTGCGGGCATGCGAAGCCACCCGCTGGCCGCGATGGAAGATCTCCACGGTCGTGGCTGTGGCCCGGATCTCGACCTTCTGCCCTGTCAGGGTGTAGGGAACGCTGTAGTAGTGCTGGTCCAACTCAATGTGATAGTCGATATTGGCGGTGGCGGTCTTCCAAGTGCCGAACTCGTAGCGTTGCGGCGGAAGCGGGCGCAAGGCGGGCCGGTCTACGCTCTCAAACAAACTCTGGCGGCTGCCCTCGCGTTTACGGAAAGGACGCTGGTTCAATCGCTCCAGCAGTTCGGCAATCGCGGCGTTCAACGTGGCCAAGTCAAAGAACTTCTGCTTGCGTAATGCGGCAACGATCCAGCGCTCGACCAGCAGCACGCCGGTTTCCGCCTTGGCCTTGTCGCGGGGCTTGTACGGCCGGGCGGGCGTGACCGCGACGTCGTAATAAGCCGCCATCTCCTGATAGGTGCGATTCAGCTCCGGCTCATAGCGGCACGCGCGGGAAACGGCGGCACGCAAGTTATCGGGCACCACGACGGCTGGCAGCCCGCCCATGAACTCAAAGGCGCGCAGGTGGGAGCCGATCCAATCGTTCAGGCCCTGGGTCCAGGTGGCTTCCGCGTAGGTGTAGCTGCTGGCGCCCAGTACCGCGACGAAGATGACGGCGCGGCGGGCTTCGCCGGTGCCGCCGTCGTAGACGGCAATCGTATCGCCGGCATAATCGACGAACAGTTTCTCGCCGGCGCGATGCTGCTGGCGCAGCACCACGTCGCGCTTCCGTAACCACTGCCGGTATAGATCGCAGAAGCGGCTGTAGCGATAACAGTCGGGGTGTGCAACGCGATACTCCTCCCAGATCAGTTGCAGCGTCGCGTGGGAGTGGCTTTGCAACTCTTGGTGGATGACCGCAAAGTCAGGGGTTGGGTACTGGCGACGAGGAACTGGCTTGGGGCGATCCCCCCACAGCGCGTGTTCGAGTTTGTCGTCGTCCCACTCGCCCACCTCTGGCCAGTTTAGCTTGGCCTTGGTGGCCGCCTGAAGATAGTCGCTAACGGTACTGGGTGAGATCGAACAACTGCGGGCGATCTGCCGCTGCTTGAGACCGAGGGAATGAAGCCGTAGAACTTCCTTGATTTTCACGATGGACAGCCTTTCTTGAGGCAATGAGAACCTCCACTGTCAGTGGAGCCCCTCTGGCCTCGGGTTTGTCCAGCGTGCTTTCTCCTACCCAATCGATTCCGACATCATGTCGAACACCGTTCCGAGAATCGCCATTTACTGTCCGGCATCAAATCGGAACGCTGCTCGCCATCACCTCGGAATCGTGTTCGCCATCATGTCGGAATGCCGTTCGCCATGACCTCGGAACGGTGTTCGCCATCGCGTCGGAATGATGTTCGCCATGGCTCGGAATCCTCATCGATGACATGCACGATGCCGAGGAGCTACGTTCGCTCCCAGCATGGCAAGCGCACACGCTGACGGGCAATCGCCAGGGCACATGGA
>JBEKHQ010000555.1:0-3455 GCA_050012195.1 Bryobacteraceae bacterium
TGTAAACCTCGAACCAATCGTTGACTCGCTCGGTCACCGGCCTACGCTGGGGAAGCTCGCGGGTGTGCTCCAGAAAGCCCGTGGTCTTACCCATGGGCCACCTGCCGGTGATCGGAGGCGCGCTCGATGACGGGATCGGCCGACCGAGCCGGCAGCGGATGCGCCCCCCGCGCAATGCCGAGCACGCGCTTGAATTCGTGCGGGAACACCTTCACGAATTTCGGCAGCATCGTGAGCCAGTTTTCGAGAATCCATTTTCCGCGCGGGCTCCCGGTGGCGTCGACGTGCCTCGATATCAGATTGAGAAGCGCCTGCGTATCGGAGGGGTCGGCGACGGGTTCGAGGTCCACGCTGGATTTATTGCACAGGACGTTCGCGAACTCGCCCCCTTCGTCCAGAACGAATGCAATGCCGCCCGTCATTCCAGCGGCGAAGTTGCGCCCAGCGCGGCCGAGCACCACCACCAGTCCTCTCGTCATGTATTCGCAGCCGTGATCGCCGACGCCTTCCACCACCGCCGTCGCGCCGGAATTGCGGACCGCGAATCGCTCGCCCGCCATGCCGTTGAAAAACGCCTCGCCGCTGGTTGCGCCGTAAAGAACCACGTTGCCCACCAACATGTTCTCTTCCGGCAGAAAAGTGGAACGATGCGGCGGATACACGATCAACCGTCCGCCCGAAAGGCCCTTGCCGACGTAGTCGTTGGCGTCGCCCTCGAGCGTCAACGTGACGCCCTTGGCGAGAAACGCGCCGAAGCTTTGGCCGGCCGACCCGTTGAACTCGAACCGGATCGTATCGTCCGCGAGGCCCTCGGATCCGTATCTCCGCGCGATCTCGCCCGAAAGCATCGCCCCCACGGTCCGATGCACGTTGCGAATCGGCATCTTGAACTCCACGGGCGTGCCGTGCTCCAACGCGTCCTTGGCATGATCGATCAGCTTGTAATCGAGCGCCTGATTGAGTCCGTGATCCTGCGCGATCATGCACCGCCGGCCAACCCGCCGCGGCGCAGCCGGGTTATAAAGAATGCTCGAATAATCCAGACCGCGGGCTTTCCAATGCTCGATCGCGTGCCGCATTTCGATTCGATCCACGCGCCCAACCATTTCGTCCATGGTTCGGAAACCCAGTCTCGACATCCACTGACGCGCTTCCTCGGCGATATAGAAGAAGAAGTTGATGACGTTTTCCGGAGTACCTTGGAATTTCTTGCGCAACGCCGGATCCTGCGTCGCGATCCCCACCGGGCAAGTATTCAGATGGCACTTGCGCATCATGATGCAACCCATCGATACCAGCGGCGCGCTGGAGAATCCGAACTCCTCGGCCCCCAGCAGCGCGGCGATGGTGACGTCGCGGCCAGTCTGCAATTTTCCGTCGGTCTGGACGCGAATGCGGCTGCGCAGATCGTTCAACACCAGCACCTGCTGGGTCTCCGACAACCCAAGTTCCCAGGGAACACCCGCATGCTTGATGGACGTGAGCGGCGATGCCCCGGTGCCCCCGTCATGCCCGCTGATCAGCACCAGGTCGGCATGCGCCTTGGCGACGCCCGCCGCCACCGTGCCCACGCCCACTTCCGCCACCAGCTTCACCGAGATGCGCGCGCGCGGATTGACATTCTTCAAATCGTAGATGAGCTGCGCCAAATCCTCGATCGAATAAATGTCGTGATGCGGCGGCGGCGAAATTAACTGCACTCCCGGAATGGAATGCCGCACGCGCGCGATCACTTCGTCCACTTTATAGCCGGGCAACTGCCCGCCTTCGCCCGGTTTCGCGCCCTGCGCAATCTTGATTTGCAATTCGTCGGCGTTCACCAGGTAGTTGGTGGTGACGCCAAAGCGCGCCGAAGCCACTTGCTTGATCGCGCTGCGCCGCCAATCGCCGTTCGGATCGCGCGCGAAACGCGCCTCGTCTTCCCCGCCCTCGCCCGTGTTCGACCGGCCGCCGATCCGGTTCATCGCGATGGCCAGCGTCTCGTGCGCTTCCTTGCTGATGGAGCCGAACGACATCGCCCCGGTGGCGAAGCGTTTCACGATTTCGCTGGCTGGCTCCACTTCGTCGATGGGAACCGGCTTTTCGGCGAGCTTCAAGTCCATCAAACCGCGCAGCGTGCACAATTCCCTGCTCTGGTCGTCGACGAGTTGCGTGTATTCCTGAAACGTCTGGAAGTTCGATTGCCGAACGGCATGTTGCAGCTTGCTTACCGTATGCGGGTTGAAGAGATGAAACTCGCCGCGCACGCGATACTGGTAATTACCGCCGGTTTCGAGCTCCGTGTCGGCGTCGGAAATCGGACGGAACGCGTGCTCGTGTTTCATCAGCGCTTCGCGAGCGAGCACGTCCAAACCGACGCCCTCGATGCGCGACGCGGTTCCGGTGAAGTAGCGGTCCACCAGCGACTTGTTCAGCCCGATGGCTTCGAATACCTGCGCGCCGCGATAGCTCTGCAGCGTCGAAATTCCCATCTTCGAAAAAACCTTGAGCAGCCCTTTATTGACCGCTTTCTTGTAGTTCTTGAGCGCGCTCTCGAACGTGACGCCGCTGGGGAAATTGCCGCGAGCGGCCTGGTCCTCCAGCGTTTCGATGGCCAGATAAGGATTCACGGCGCTCGCGCCATATCCGATCAACAGGCAGAAATGCATCACCTCGCGGGGCTCGCCGGATTCGATTATCAGAGCCACCTGCGTGCGCGAACCCTCCCGCACCAGATGATTGTGAACCGCCGACAAAGCCAGCAGGCTCGGAATGGGCGCGTATTCCTGGTCCACTCCGCGGTCCGACAGAATGAGCAGCGTATAGCGCGACTTCACCGCGCGGGACGCGGCCCGGCAAAGCTCGTCAAGCGACCGCTGCAGCTCTTGCTCTCCGCCCGAAACGCGGAACAGCATAGGCAAGGTAGTAGCCAACAGATCGCTGGTGGAAACGCGCCGCAGCTTTTCGAGATCGCGATTGGTCAGCAGCGGGTGCGGTAACTTCAGCGTGTGGCAATGTTGCGGCGTTTCTTCCAGGATGTTTCGCTCGGTGCCGATGTAGCTGGTCAGCGACATCACCAGCTCTTCGCGAATCGGATCGATGGCCGGATTGGTGACCTGCGCGAACAACTGCTTGAAGTAATGAAACAGCGGCTGCGGTTTGTCGGAAAGGCACGCCAGCGGCGTATCGGTGCCCATCGAACCGATCGGCTCTTCGCCCGTCGTAGCCATGGGCGCCATCAGCACGCGCAGGTCTTCGTCGGTGTATCCGAACGCCCGCTGCCGCCGGATGATGGTCTCGAGATCCGACTCGTAGACGTGCGGAGGCTCCGGCAGGCTGTCGAGCGTGATCTGGTTGTCCCGGATCCAATCGCCGTAAGGCTGACGTCCGGCCAGCCGCTGCTTGATCTCTTCGTCGGGTATGATGCGGCCTTCGACGGTGTCCACCAGCAGCATGCGGCCCGGTTGCAGCCGTCC
>JBEKHQ010000556.1:0-4874 GCA_050012195.1 Bryobacteraceae bacterium
TGCGGAAATCCCGCAGCCGCACCACGGAAAATTTCTCTTGCCACACATCGTAACTCACGACGAACCGTTCCACCGCGCGAGCCACGACGTTGTTTTTCGATCCCGCCGCCAGGCTGAATTGAAAATCGAACTGCGCCACGGCGCCATCGTGCAGCCGTTCCAAAGCCTGGGCCGTAAGGAAATGCGCGTGCGGAGCGGTGACGCGGATCTCGCCCGCGGCTTGGCGGACGAACAGGTCGCCGCTGGAGACACTGAGAGCGATCAGATCAAAACAAATCAGCGCGATCAAACCTGACCGCGCCGCCCGTGCCTGTATCCGTTCGCGCCGGATTGTCAAAAATTCATTCCCGCGATCAACACCGGATCCACGCGGCCCTCCCGGAGCGGGAAAGCCAACGCTAACAGAAAGGCGCCTCGTTGCAACACTCCCAGGCCGCCCGAAACTCCGATACCGGCCGATTGCTTGCGCTCCGGCGTCTTGCCTTGGTCCCAAACCGCTCCAGTATCGTAGAACACCCGCATAATATGGTACCCATAAGTGACGGACCCGTAGGCCAGCCGGTTTCCGCCCAATGGATCGAGGTCGAATTTGTTCCAGCCGCGCAGCATCGTGCTGTCTCCCAAAACAAAACGCTCGAACAGCGGCGCTCGGCCGTAGATCGCCCCGAAGACGACGGTTACTTCTATGGACTGGTGGTCGTGGAGGTAGTCGTAACGCGCATTGCCCTGGTGCCGCGTGTAGCCCAGGTCGCTGGACAGTAATCTGGTGGCCGCGCGCAGGCTGTAGCCCGCATCCAACTCCATCTTGGTAGCGTCCGATTCGCGCCAATGCGAGTGATAGCGCAGAGTATTTATCACCGCATTCGCCGATTCCGACCGCGCGGCCGTAAGCTCGGGTTGCAGTTGCTCGAAACTCAAGCCCACCGTCAAGGTGAGGGGATTCAAGACAACAAATGTGGCGCTGGGCTCAAAGTTCAAACGGGAACGATAAGCCCCAGCGCCGAGGGAAGAAGAGGTGGTAGTGTCGAGAGCTAAAAGAGTGGCCTGGTTGTATTGCTCGTGATAGGCGTCGAACTCGAAAGAGAGGCGGACACGTTTGCTTCGCACTGCAGTCCGGTCGTAGCGGGCCTTGATGCCGGTGAAACGCTCGATCAGCGTGTCGCCGTCGCTGCGCAACCCCAAGGTCAGGGCATTCGCGCCGATGTTGACGCTGCCTTCGCCGATCCCGGTCCAGCCCAATTTCGAGTTGTAGGCGAACTGCGGTATCGAAAGGTCCATGTCGCCTTTGCCCTTGTCGACGTCCAGCAGGACCTTAACCGAATCGGGATCGCCGCCGCGCGCCAGCCTGAACTTCACATCGTGGGCCTGCAGTTCGCCGCGGATTCTTCCTGCCAGGCGGTTCAGAGCCTCCGTGTTCAGTCGGGCGCCGATCAGCGCGCGCATCTCCTCCAGCGCCGATGGGCTGAGCTTATAAGGATGCGCGTCCACGAAGCTGATGCTCTCGATGGTGTAACGAGAGTTCACGTTCGGATCGTCGCCGGATTCGGACCGGCTCAGGGAGCCTTGGCCGCTCGCGACTGCTGGTCGGCCGCCGCCCGGACGCCTTCGATCGAGGGTACGATCAACTGTCGCCGTCCCAGCCGGATCACGCCTCGACGAGCCAGCGCGTTCAGCGTGGTGGATGTGGTTTCACGCGTCGCGCCGATCAGGCTGGCCAGTTCTCCTTGCGAGAGCGGGATTGAGTACTCCGATACGTTGGATTTGGATCCAAAGGCTCCGGCCAACTCCGCCATGTAATAGAGAATCCGGTATTCGACGTCCCGCAAGCAAAGCAGCTCGACCTTCTTCTCCAATTGCCGATTGCGCGCCGTCAGAAACATCGAGAGTTCCCGCCAGAATTCCGGACGCCGTTCGCAAGCGCGCAGGAATAGTTCGCGCGGAATAACGTAAATCGCGCCTTCGTGCAAGATCTCCGCGGCTACGCATCGGCTCGATTCTCCGGTCAGAGCCTGTTCGCCGAAAAGTTCACCGGACGAGATGATCTGGAGGATGAGCTCCTTGTTATCCGCGCCACGCTTGTACAGTTTGACTAAGCCCGATTCCAGGAAAAATAAAGCCTCCGCCGGACTCCCTTCCGAGAAAACCGTGGCAAAACGGCGGTTGGGAGAAAACTTCGTAACTCCCTCTTGGTTGATTAACTCACTACGCAAAGCGGCGGTGAGAGACACAAGTTGCAGGTCCATCCGATTCTGCCATTATAGTCCCAACATCAGGTTAATTGCGTGAGTGGACGGATTTTTTATAGTTTGTTTACGTGTGTCAAAGGGCAAATCGGGTGTGGGACGCCAGAGGCCGAGCCGGGAATCGATGGCGACGCTTTAAGACGAGCCTCGCACCGAGTTGGCCAAACGTTGCGCGCGCTCGAACTGCGGCCGCATCCGATCCGGGTCAATGCCGGCGCGGAAATCTTCCAGCGTCGCAATGTAGTCGCGCAGAGCGTCCAAAATTGGACCTGGATTAGTGGCCAATATGTCGCCCCAGATATCGAACGAGCTCAAGGCCAGGCGAGTGCTGTCCGTCAACGCCGGCCCGAAAATTCCGGACTGCGGCTCGGGACGCCCATCCAGCGTCGCGGCCAGCGCGGTGGCGACCAGCTGAGGGAGGTGGGATGTATAAGCCACGACGCGATCGTGCTCTTGCGCGTCAAAGGCGAGGGTAACGGCGCCGATCTTGCGGATCCAGTCCGCGAGCTCGCGCGCGCGCGGAGTCTCGAGTTCGGCCGGCGTTCGAGGAGTTAGAACATACGGGCGGCCGCGAAACAGATCGGCCTCGGCCGCTTCGACACCCCTCCGCTCGCGTCCCGCCATGGGATGGCCGCCCAGAAATTGGCACCGCTTGAGGGTGGCCGCCGCGCATTCCATGATCGCGCTCTTGGTGCTTCCGGCGTCCGTCACCAGGGCCTCGGGACGAACCAGGGGATCGAGCTCCGGCAGACATTCGATGATGCGCAGAATGGGCTGCGAGAGGTAGATCAGGTCGGCGGATTCGGCCGCTTCCGCCAGCGTCGCCGAGACATCGATTACGTTCAGCTCCCGGGCGCGGTGGATGGTCTCCGGCGAACTCACGCCGATAATTTGTCCGGAGAAGCCCGCCTTCCGAAGGGCCAGCGCGAAGGATCCTCCGATCAAGCCCACGCCGAAGATGGCAACCGACTGAATGGGGGAATCCACGTCTAGAGCGACCGTCCCACCGCCCGCGCCAAGTTCTGTAACTGCTCCATCAGTTCGGTGAATTGCGAGAGCCGCAGCGACTGAGCGCCGTCGCTCAAGGCATGATCTGGATCGTTGTGAACCTCCACCAGCAGGCCGTCGGCGCCCGCCGCGACCGCCGCGCGAGCCATCGGCAGCACTTTATCGCGACGGCCGGTGCCGTGCGACGGATCGGCGACGATGGGCAAGTGCGAGAGCGACTTCACCACCGGAATCGCGGAGATGTCCATGGTGTTGCGCGTCGCATTTTCGAAAGTCCGGATGCCACGCTCGCACAGGATCACTTCGTAATTGCCGCCGGAAAGAATGTATTCGGCGCTCAGCAGCAGTTCTTCGATGGTGGCCGAGATCCCGCGTTTGAGCAGAATCGGCTTGCGGATCAGGCCAAGCTCGCGCAGCAGATTGAAGTTCTGCATGTTGCGCGCGCCCACTTGCAGGATGTCGGCGTAGGTGGCGAGCAGCGGAATTTGGGTCTGATCCATCACTTCGCTGACCACCAGGAGATGATTGCGGTCGGCCGCCTCGCGCATTATGCGCAGGCCTTCTTCGCCCATGCCTTGGAAACTGTAGGGCGAACTGCGCGGCTTGAACGCCCCGCCGCGGATGATCTTCGCGCCGTCCCGGGCGACGGATTCGGCGATCTTCTCGATCTGGTCGCGGCTCTCGACGCTGCACGGGCCTGCCATCACCACCACGGCGTTGCCGCCGATTTCGACGCCTTTGATCTTCACCACCGTCCCGCCGGGATTGAAGTTGCGGCTCGCGAGTTTGTAGGGCGAAACGATGCGATGGCATTCCTTGACGCCCTCCATCACTTCGAACTCCACCGGATCGACGTCGCCCACCGGACCCACTCCGCCGAGCACGGTGTGCATTACGCCCGAGGATCGATGGACGATAAAGCCCATGGAGACAAGACGATCGATTACTTTCTGAATCTGGGACTCCTCGGCCCCTTCCTGCATCACAACCAGCATGTGTTTTGACCCGAGCTTTCAATATAACGTGGCGGGGCAGGGTTTGCGGCAATGGGGCCGTTCGAGCCAGCTCGCGCAATCCGTCCTGCGATGCGCGGCGAACTTCCCGAGGGCGACTGAGTACTCGTATCCCAGAATCTGCGATTGGCGCTAAAATGGTTATTGAAATGGATCGCGTGCCTTCAAAACCTGTCCAAGATCCGCCCAATCTGGTCCGGGAGGGTTCTTTCTCGCTGGATCGACTTCTGAGCCACATCGATCCTGGAACGGCGGAGGAGTCCGAAGACTTCGTACGCCTCATCTATGAGCGGCGCCATATTGACCTCTCCTCCGATCGCAACGGCAAGACTGATCGTTGATACGGACGTCGCCAGCTTTGTTTTCAAGTGGCATCCCAAATTCGCGCCATCCTACGTTGCCATTCTGCGCGGCTCCGAGTTGGCCGTCTCATGCATGACTCTGGCCGAGATGCGTCAAGGAGCTCTGGAGGCGAACTGGGGCCGGCGCAAGTGCGACGCACTAGAGACGTACTTGGCAGACTTCTCAGTGCTCCATTCGGACAGCCTGCTGTGCTCTACGTGGGCTGCGGTGCGGCATGAGAGCACGCGCAGGGGACGTCAAATGGATT
>JBEKHQ010000557.1:0-3450 GCA_050012195.1 Bryobacteraceae bacterium
AATTGGAATCCCGCACGGCCGGCGGCAGTGAAACCTGTTTGCCAAGCGACGGCGTTGGAACGTTCGCTGCTTGGGCCGTCGATCCAATTTCTATATGTTGGGCTGCCGGTTCAGTCGGCGTCCCAGTAGACGTCTTCGCGCTTGGAGTATAAGGGCTGGGTTGGTCTCCGGAAGGCCGCGACGAAAGCGCGATGGTTAAAGCGCGCGACGCCCGAGTGGCATCCGTCGAGGAAGGTATGGACGCAACCGCAGCCGAGCTATTCGGATCCGTGCTGGCCGCCTTCTTAGTCGGGGGCGGACTTACCTTCGTTCCTTGCGGCATGGTTTCGTCAGTCGAAGACTGGCTTTCCAAGTTGGGAAGACTGAGGTAAATGCTCTTGAACTTACTGCTTGCCGCGGCGTTCTTGTCGGAAAGACTAACCGGCGGATTCGCGTTGGACGGAAGCGCGCTCACGGCGGAAACGGGCAGCGAGTTATGGAGCACGAACGCGACTTATGCATCTACGCGGCCACACATATGCCGGAAAGTTATCAACGGCTTAGGTCTCGCGAGCGTCGAAAACTCGCCGACCGGCGACTTAGTCTCGACGGCAGCCCGCTAAATTCCCGATTCACTTATCGCGAAAACCGCTGCGAATTATAGTGTTTCTTTCGGTTCTAACTTTGGCCGCCGAGTTGCACCCGCGCTATCGCCCTATGGATCAGATCAGCATTCTCGCAGCCGCAGGAATGCAGGCTCGCATGCAGTCGTTGGACATAGTAGCGAATAACATCGCCAACTCGTCCACCGGCGGGTACAAAGGTGACAGCGAATTCTATACCGTGTTCACGTCGGAGGCGGCGAACGAAGATGGTCAGGATGCGCCCACCACGTTGCCGATGATTCAGAAGCATTGGACGGACTTCTCTCAGGGCGTACTCGAACCGACTAACAATCCGCTCGACCTGGGTCTCGAAGGAAACGGCTTCTTTGTCGTCGAGGGCCCCTCCGGCCCGCTCTACACGCGGCATGGGAATTTCCGCGTATCGACTAACGGAACCTTGGTTACCGCCGACGGCTACCCCCTCCTCGATCGTGGCGGACAGTCTTTCAAACTGGCTTTGAACCAGCCTCTTGAAGTGTCGCCCGACGGGATCCTGCGCCAAAACGGCCAAGCCTTGGGGCAGATACAACTGGTCGACTTTCAAGATCACGGAGCCGTCAGCAAGCAGGGCCACAATTACTTTCAGAACGTCAGCGGACAGCCTCCTTCGGACGCCACCGACTTGCAGGTTTTGCAGGGCAAGGTGGAAGCTTCCAACGTGAGCGCGTCGCACGGCGCTATGCGGCTGGTCTCATTGACGCGGCAGTTCGAGATGATGCAGAAGGCCATTTCCATCTCCAATGACATGGGCCGCAAGGCCATTGAGGAAGTAGCGAAGGTTTGAAGCAAGCCAGATGTGCAGTAAGTAAGTTTTGATGGGAGACAACGATGATCCGAGCACTTTTTAGCGCCGCCACCGGGATGAACGCGCAGCAATTGAATGTGGATAACATCGCCAACAACATCGCGAATGCGAATACCAACGGATTTAAGACGCGCCGCGTGCAGTTTCAAGATCTCATGTACCAGAACATGATTCAGCCCGGCGCCGCCGCCAACCAGCAGACCACGATCCCCTCGGGGCTGCAATTGGGCCTCGGCACGCGTCCCGGCTCGAACGAAGTCATTTTCACGCAGGGAGAATTCTCCGAGACCGACAACCCGCTGGATCTGGTGATTCAAGGCAACGGCTTCTTTCAGGTTCAGAGGCCAACCGGCGACCTGGCTTATACGAAGGCCGGTAACTTCCAACTGAACAGCACCGGCCAGGTAGTAACCGCGACCGGCGACCTACTCGATCCTCCTATCACTGTCCCAGCTAACGCTCTATCGCTTACGGTCGGGTCCGACGGAACGGTAAGTTTCACGTTGCCGGGGCAAACATCGGCGCAGCAAGCCGGACAGATTCAGCTTGCCACCTTCCCCAACCCTTCCGGGCTTAACAGCCTGGGCGGCAGCCTTTACCAGCAAACCGAAGCCTCGGGCGCTCCGGTAGTTGGAACGCCGGGCGGCCAGGACGGATTGGGAACGTTGCAACAAGGTTATGTCGAACAGTCCAACGTCAGCATCGTCCAGGAATTCGTGAATCTGATTGTCAGCCAGCGCGCCTACGAAGCCAACTCCAAGGTGGTAAAGGCCGCCGACGACATGTATCAACAGGTCAACAATCTCAAGCAATGAACTTATGGCTTCTTCTATTGACAATGCTGCCGCATCCGGGGTCCTGTGAAATGATCGATCGCGATCAGATCGTCGGAGCGGACCTGGCGAAAGCGCTCCCGGCCTTCGGGAGAATCCCTGGAGACGTGGTCATCGCATACTCGCCCGCCATCGGCTCGCGCCGCGTCGTGGCGTTTCCGGAACTGGACCGGATCGGGCGAAAGTACGGTATCTCGGCGCCGACAAGCGCGACGGCTTGCTTCGAATGGAAATTGCGAACCATGACGGAAGCCGACGTCCGCGCCGCCATTCGCGATACGCTGCAGGCTCCCCAAGCGCGTATCGATATTCTCGCGATGAGCGCGTCGCTGACGCCGGAAGGAAAACTTGTATTTCCGCTGTCCGGGCTGTCCGCATCGCACGTCGCGGACCCTGCCGCCCCAATAGTCTGGCGCGGGCAAGTCCTCTATGGAGGAGCTCACAAATTCAATATCTGGGCGCGGATTCGCGCCTCCACCACCATGACGCGCGTGGTAGCCACCGAAGTGCTGCTGCCCGGGCAAACCGTCACTGCTCGGCAAGTCCGGCTGGAGACGTACGAGGACTTTCCGCTAGAACAAGGCATCGCCCGCAATCTCGACGAAGTAACCGGAAAAGTTCCGCGCCGCAGTATCCGAGCCGGGATGCCGGTGTTTCGCGCCGACCTTTCCGCGCCGTTTCTGGTGCGACGAGGCGACCTTGTCAAAGTGACCGTGATTTCCGGCGCCGCGCAACTTACTTTGGAGGCCGAAGCCAATGGCCCCGGGCGCCAAGGCGACGCGATTTCATTCACCAATCCCCGAACCGGCAAGGTGTTCCGTGGGCGCGTCGACGGCAAGGACGCGGCTCAGGTGATTCCGGGCGCCATCCCTACGTTAACGAGGGTCCAATGACTCTAAGGATCGCGATTTGTGTGCTGTTGCCGGTGGCGCTGTGGGCCGCCGATTCGAACAAGACCAAGAAGAAAGCGCCTCCCGAGCCTTCTCCCCTGGATAAGTACATCATGGACTCTTATAAAGATTACAATTCTCCATCGGCGGCTCATCCGCCAGGTTCGCTTTGGTCGCAAAATGCTCTCCTTTCCAACCTGGGAATGGATTTGAAGGCCAGCCGCGTGGATGACTTAGTAACTATCGTCGTAAACGAGACGTTTTCCGCCGTTGCGACC
>JBEKHQ010000558.1:0-3447 GCA_050012195.1 Bryobacteraceae bacterium
CGCCTCGTCTCGGATTTCTTGAAGATATACTAGCCGCATTCTTTGACGTAAAACTCGCTATCCGCGGGATCGAGCCCGATGCTGATCTCGGTTCCGGGCTTGTAACCCGCCTTGGTAATTCCTTCGAGCACAACCTCGAGCGCTTCTTCGTTGGATTTCAGGTTGGGAGCGAATCCGCCTTCGTCGCCGACGGCGGTGGAATAGCCGCGCTTCTTGAGCACGCCTTTCAAAGTGTGAAACACTTCCGCGCCCATACGCAGCGCTTCCGAGAATTTCTTTCCGCCGTGGGGAACAATCATGAATTCTTGCGGATCCACCGAGTTGTCCGCGTGCACGCCGCCGTTCAAAATATTCATTTGCGGCACGGGCAGCAAATTCGCGCCGATGCCGCCGAGATACCGGTAGAGCGGCGTCATTTGCGATTGCGCAGCGGCCCGCGCAGCCGCCATCGAAACTGCGAGTATCGCATTCGCGCCCAGTTTGCCCTTATTGGGCGTGCCGTCGAGCTCGATCATCTTATGATCGATCGCGCTCTGGTCTTCGGCTTGCATGCCGGTGACTGCGGGCGCGATCTTCTTCAGAATATTCTGAACTGCTTTGCGCGTCCCTTTTCCCTGGTAGCGTTTGGGATCCTGATCCCGAAGCTCGACCGCTTCGTGTTCTCCCGTGGAAGCTCCGGACGGCACCGCGGCCCTCCCGAGAGCTCCGTCGGCGAGAAGCACATCCGCTTCCACCGTGGGATTGCCCCGCGAGTCGAGAATCTCGCGGCCAACAACCTTGACGATTTCCATATGTCCTCTATTCTACGGGGACCACCGCGCGGATTGCGCAACCGGCTCACATCACCAGGACGGCTTTTCCCAGTATTTTTCGGTTGGCAAGATCGCGCAACGCCGCCGGCGCCGAGGCAAGCGGATACTCCACCGGGCGCGGCGGCAGTATTTTTCCTTCGACGTAGAGTTCGGTGATGGCTTTCTGCGCGACAGCGAAATACTCCGGGTGCGCTTGCGCGTAGCCGCCCCACAGCGCGCCGACGACCGACATGTTCTTCAGTAGAATGCGATTCGCGGCGATGCTTGGAATGCGCCCGCTGGCAAAGCCGATCACCAGCAACCGGCCGCCCGAAGCAATGCATTTGGTGGAGAGATCGAAGACGTCGCCGCCGACGGGATCGTAAATTACATCCGCGCCTCGTCCGTCGGTGAGTTGCTTCACTTGGTCCACCCAGCCGTGATCGTTGTAGTCCAGGCCGTGTTCGGCGCCCTGCTCTATGGCGAACGCCACTTTTTCCGCGCCGCCCGCGGTGGCGATCACGCGCGCTCCAAAGGCGCGGCCCAATTGAATCGCGGACACTCCGACGCCGCTCGCTCCGGCGTGAACCAGCAGCCACTCTCCGGTTTGCAAGGCCGCCCGATTACGCAACGCGAAATACGACGTGTGGTAGACCAAAGGCAGCGCGGCCGCCTCCGCAAAGCCCATGCCATCCGGCATTGGGAACGTTCGGGGCAAACGTCCGACGGTGTATTCGGCAAACCCTCCGCCCTCAGTGAGGGAAAGCACGCGATCGCCGGGCGCAAACGCAGTTACTCCGGGACCGGCTGCGTCCACGACGCCCGCCACTTCGGCGCCGATGGTGAATGGAAACGGCGGCTTCACCTGGTATTTCCCTTGCACCTGCAAAATGTCGAAAAAATTCAGGCCGGCCGCGCGATTGCGGATGCGCACCTGGTTCGGTCCGGGCTCGGGCGGCGGAATCTCCTCGAACGGCATCGTCTCCGGCTCGCCATAGGCGTGCACGCGCCAAGCTTTCATGGCCTGCAAGTCCTCGCTTTCGGTCCCAATTCGGAAGGCAACATTCCGTAAGCTCCTTCTATCCATTCGCACAACAGCGGGCGGGTGTCGCGCGGATCGACGATCTCTTCGACGCCAAACGCTTCCGCGGTGCGCAGCGGCGAGCGGAATTGGTTCAAAGTTTCTTCGATCTCCCGGCGTCGCGCGTCGGGGTCGGGCGACGACTCGATGTCGCGCTTGTAGGCGGCTTGCACGCCGCCTTCAATCGGTAGCGAACCCCAGTCGCCCGACGGCCAGGCGTAGCGCAGATTCAGGGACTGGGCGTTGCCGTGCCCGGCGCCCGCCACGCCGTAACAGCGGCGAATGAGAATCGAAATCCAGGGGACGGTGGCCTGGTAAACGGCAACCAGCGCGCGCGAGCCCGCGCGAATAGTCCCGGCGCGCTCAGCGGCGCTTCCAATCAGAAAGCCGGGGTTGTCGACGAAATTCACTACCGGCAAATGGAACGTGTCGCAGATATCCACCAGCCGGATCATCTTGTCGCAGGCCGCCGCGTTGGGCGCGCCACCTCCGTGGCGAGGATCGTTGGCCATCACGCCCACCGGATAACCGTGGAGGCGCGCCAATCCGGTGACCAGAGGACGGCCGTAATAGTAACCGATCTCGAAGAAGGATTCCCGGTCGAAGATTGCGGCGAGGATGCCGCGAACGTCGTAGGCGCGTCTGCGGTCGCGCGGGATAGCCGAGATCAGGCCTTCGTCGCGGCGGTTCGGATCGTCGTCGGGCGTGCGGCGAGGCGGCGCTTGCCAGACGCTGGAGGGCAGATAGGCTAGAAAGCGGCGAATGCTGTGGAAAGCTTCTTCCTCTGTCGCGACTTCGTTGTCCACAGCGCCGCTGCCGCGCGCATGAATCTCGTAACCGCCCAGCTCTTCTTTGGAAACCTTTTGGCCGACGCCGCGTTCCACCACCGGTGGTCCCGCCACGAATAGCTGGCTGCTTCCGCGAACCATCAACGAGAAATGCGAGGTGACCACGCGCACCGCGCCCAAGCCCGCCACTGGACCCAGGCACGCGCCGACCACCGGAACTTCGCCGAGCATCGCCGTGATCTGGTCCCAAGCGGGATTGGCGGGCACATAGGTGCGGCCGATCTGCTCGATGGTCTTGACGCTTCCGCCGCCGCCGGTCCCATCCACCAGGCGCACTATCGGGATGCGCAAGCCGCGCGCGAGCTTCTCGCCGTGGCCCATCTTATTGCCGATGGATGCGTCGGCCGCGCCGCCGCGCACGGTGAAATCGTCCCCGCCCACGACCACGGGCCGGGTATCGATCCGCCCGGTTCCGACGATGAAGTTGGACGGAGTGAATGCGGAAAGCCGGCCGCTCTCGTCGTAGGTGGCGCGGCCGGTGAGCGCGCCGATTTCGTGGAACGAGCCGGGGTCTAGCAAACGCTCAATGCGTTCCCGAACGGTCAGCCGCCCGGCTTTGTGCTGCCGCTCGACGTTCGCCGCCCCGCCCATCTCGCGCGCGATCGCCTCGCGGCGTCGAATCTCGTCGATTTCCGGTTGCCAGCTCACTTGCAGCGCTCAGCCCTTGGCTTTCTTGACTTCCTCCACCAGCGCCGGGACAATCTCGAACAGGTCGCCCACGATCCCG
>JBEKHQ010000559.1:0-3447 GCA_050012195.1 Bryobacteraceae bacterium
GTCGCGGCAGGCGACCGCAGTTCCCTGCCCCACGCCCGGCCCACCGCCAAGCTGGTCGCCAAAGATGAACTATTATTAATTGATATGGGCGCGTGCCAGAATGGCTACATGAGTGACATGACTCGCATGCTCTTTGTCGGACGCCCCGGCGCGCGTGTCCAACGAATGTATGCGTCAGTCGCCAGGGCCCAGCTTGCGGCCATCGATGCGGTGCGCCCCGGCGCGAGCGCCGCTCAAGTGGACCGCCAGGCGCGGAAAGTTCTGGAGTCCGACGGCTTTGGAAAAGCCTTCGTCCACTCCACCGGTCATGGGCTCGGCCTGGAGATCCACGAACCTCCGCGGGTCGGCAGGAGCGAGCGGACCACACTCGAAGCCGGAATGGTGATTACAATTGAACCGGGCGCCTACATCCGCGGTTTCGGAGGAATCCGCATCGAAGACACCGTGTTGGTGACCGAGAACGGGTGCGAAGTTCTGACGCCCACTTCCAAGGAGCTGATCCTTCTTTAGCATGTCAAATGACGAAATTCGCGAGCTGATCCAGCTCGTCGTCGAGAGTGGCATCGCCGAACTCGAGCTGCAACGCGGCGACAATCGAGTACGCATCCGGCGAGCCATGGGCCACACGCACGAGATCGCCATACCGGCGGACATGACGACGTCCTATCCGGTGTCGTCGCCCAACTCCGTGGCGGCATCAGGGGCGCCCCCGCCCAGCGCGGGTGTCGCGACGCCCGACGCGAACGAAGTGATCGTGAAGTCTCCCATCGTCGGAACCTACTATGACGCGCCCAAGCCCGGCGAGCCGTCGTTCGTCAAAGTGGGCGATTTCGTGGAGCCCGGCCGCGTGTTGTGCATCATCGAGTCGATGAAACTGATGAACGAAATCGAAGCGGAAATCTCCGGCACTGTGGTCGCCAAGCTGATGGAGAACGGACGCGCGGTGGAGTACGGAGAAGCGCTGTTCGCTATTCGGCCGCGCTGATATGTTCCAGAAAATCCTGATCGCCAATCGCGGCGAGATCGCGGTGCGCATCATCTGCGCGTGCAAGGACCTGGGAATCAAAACCGTCGCGGTGTATTCGGAAGCCGATCGCCACAGCCTGCATGTGCGCTTCGCCGACGAAGCCGTTTGCATCGGGCCGGCCAAGAGCGCGCGCAGTTACCTGGACATTCCTTCCGTCATCAGCGCCGCGGAAATCACGAATGTCGACGCCATCCATCCCGGTTACGGATTTCTGAGCGAGAACGCCGACTTCGCGCAAGTCTGCGAAACCTCCGAGATCAAATTCATCGGCCCTAAGCCCGACATAACCCGCGCGATGGGCCTAAAACAGCACGCCCGCGCCGCGATGCGCGAGTGCGGCATTCCGATCCTGCCGGGTTCGGACGGTATCCTGAAAGACGCCGCGAACGCGCTCGATACGGCCGAACGCATCGGGTATCCGGTGATGCTCAAAGCGTCCGCGGGCGGAGGCGGCCGAGGAATGCGCGTCGTTCGCGAAGCCGCCGATATGGCCGCGCTCCTAACCCAGGCGCAGCAGGAAGCGCAAGCGGCCTTCGCGTGTCCGGATGTCTACATGGAAAAGCTGATCGAAGCGCCGCGTCACATCGAGTTTCAGGTGCTGGCCGACGAACACGGCGAAGTCGAGATTCTCGGCGAACGCGAGTGCTCCATCCAGCGGCGTCATCAAAAGCTTCTGGAAGAGGCGCCCTCGCCCGCGGTGAGCGCGGAGCTTCGCGACAGGATGACCGCGCGGCTGCGGGAGGCCATGCGCCAGATCGGGTACACCAACGCGGGCACCATTGAATTTCTCATGGACGAATCGGGCGAGTTGTACTTCATCGAGGTGAACGCACGCATTCAAGTAGAGCATCCGGTGACGGAGGCCATCACCGGCATCGACCTGGTGAAGGGCCAAATCCTGATAGCCGCCGGCCACCCTTTGTCCGAAATTGTCCGGCCGCCGGTGACGCTGCGGGGCCACGCCATCGAGTGCCGGATCAATGCGGAGAATCCCGAAACGTTCGCGCCGTCGCCGGGGCGTATCACCGGCCTGAATCTGCCTGGCGATGTCGGTATTCGCGTGGATACCGTGGCGTACACGGATTACGTGATTCCTCCGTATTACGATTCGCTGGTGGCCAAGCTCATTGCCTATGGACACGACCGCGCGGAGGCCATCGCACGCATGCGCCGCGCTCTCGAGATGTTCGTTGTCGAAGGCATCTACACCACCATTCCATTGCACCAGCGGATCATGAACGATCCCGACTTCATCGCCGGAAAGATGGATACCAGGTTTCTCGCGAGATTCGGAGCGCGCTTATAAAGTCTCGAGCGCCAGATGTCGGCGATGCCCGCCCGCGGAAGCGACTTCGAGCGCGAAAGCCAGCACACGGCGAGTCTCCAGCGGATCGATGAGCGCGTCCATGTGACCGCGTGCCGCCGCGTAGCGGGCATCCAGCCAGCGCTCGTAATCGGCGCGTGTCTTCTCGATACGTTGTTTCAATTCGTCCGGCACCGGTTGACCTTCCGCCTTGAACTTCTCCAGCTCCGGACCGTGGACTGCCTGCACCGCCGAATCGCCTTCCATCACCCCGATCCGCGCCGTCGGCCATCCGAACGTGAAGTTCGGATCGAAGCCTTGGCCCGCCATGGCGTAGTAACCCGCGCCGCTCGCATGATTGATGGTAAGGATGATCTTGGGCACCGTGGAACAAGCCATGGTTTCCACCATCTCGGCGCCGGCGCGAATGATACCCTCGCGCTCCGCGTCCACGCCCACCATGAATCCCGACACGTCCTGCAAGTAAATCAGCGGGACACCGTTGCGCTCGGCGTTCTCGACGAAATACGCCACCTTGCGCGCCGATTCGGTGTACACGATACCGCCGATGCGCGGACCGCCCTCGGTTTTCAAAAAGCCGCGCCGGTTCGCGATCAGCGCCACCGGACGGCCAGCCAGCTTCGCTTCCGCGCACAGCAACTCGGGCGCGTAATGCGGCTGGAATTCCAGATAATCGTCGGCGTCGAAGATACGCTCGATGGCTTCTTCCACGTTGTAAGCCTGCCGGTGATCGGAAGGCATGAGGTCGTACAAACCTTCGGCGGATTTACGAGGCAGCGCGCCGAGCGGAGCGGCGGGAGGATCGGGCATTGCGCGGAATTTCTGGCGGATTAGTTCGAGACAAGCGGCGTCGTCCTTGGCCATGAAGTGGGCCACGCCGCTGGCCGACGTGTGCATGCGCGCGCCGCCCAGCGATTCGGCATCCACCACTTGACCCACCGCGCCCTTCACCAGATTCGGCCCGCCTAGTCCCATGAAGCTGGTGCCTTCCACCATGATGATGACGTCGCTCAACGCTGGAAGATATGCCCCGCCCGCGATGCAGGGCCCCATTACGGCCGCGATCTGCGGCACGTGCAGCTTGCGGCGCATGAGC